>JBFMFJ010000012.1:0-22068 GCA_040752235.1 Candidatus Zixiibacteriota bacterium
GGCCGTTCCGACAACGTACAGTGCTTTATAAAATCTAAATGTCTCCCATCGATACAGCACGCCGGTTATATCGCGGGTGGCATAAAGCGTAGCGCCGTCCGCCTTGGCCAGAATGCAGGGAGGCAGACCGAATTTATCCAGATCGACAATCAGCGCCCCTTCGGAAATTCGGGTCAGGCCGGCCTTTTTAAGACGCCCGACCACCTCCGGCATCTTGTCATTGTAAAACGACTCGCCGGTGAAATAGTCGAAATGAATGCCGAGCATTTTATATGTCTCCTGGAACGCCTCCAGAGAGACTTCCTTGAACAGGTTCCACAGATGCGCCTCATCATGCTCACCCAGTTCCAGCTTCCGAAAGGCTTCACGGGCCTCATCGGCCAGAGAGGGATCCTGTTCTTCCTCCTTGTGGAATCGCACATATAAATCATAAAGCCTCAGTACAGCATCCTTTTGAAGATCTTCTTCCCGTCCCCACTTCCGAAAGGCCACAATCATTTTGCCGAACTGCGTGCCCCAGTCGCCCAGGTGATTAATACCGATCGATTTATATCCCAGCTTTTCGAATATCCTGTAGAGCGAGTGCCCCAGCGCCGTCGTTCTCAGATGCGCCACACCGAAGGGCTTGGCGATATTGGGTGATGAAAAATCGATAACTATATTCTTTTCGCCGCCCTCATCCGAGGATGCATAATCTTCATCCTGACTCAGGATAAGCGGAAGCGTCGCCAAGGCCAGCGCTTCCGTTGCGATGCGGGCATTGTTGAATCCGCCAATGGCGGTGAATTTCAAAAATGAATATTCATCATTATGCGCGGCAATCTCGTTTTGCGCCTCGGCCAGTTGTTTGTTCAATTCCATGGGATTCATGCCGATTTCTTTAGCCGGTGCAAACAGCGGCAAAGCGGCACTGCCCATTTCGGGATTTTTGGGTACCTCAAGCATGTTGTACAGCCGATCGGCATCAAAAAGATAATGGTCCGGTTTTTCGCTCTTAAGCGTTTTGAGCACCTGTTCGAATGCCCTGGCCGTACATTCCGAAATTGCCTGTTTGAATTTATCTTTTATCATTTTCTTTCCGATTCAACAGCCGGAATTCTATCGAATCTCCGACCTGCTTTATTTCAAAGTATGATTTATCATGCCAGTTCTTCTCGAATTCGACGCCCAGCTCGCGGTATAATCCGGCGGTCAATTGCTTTTTATCCAAATTGGCTTTCTCCGCGAAAAGGGCTGAATCAAAGCGGAAACCCGCTCCCCCGGGAGCCGTCTCAACAACCAGCCCGTGGACCAGTTTCGGGTCGATGTTTATATCCGGATAAAGCTCCCGCAGAATAAAGTGAATCTGCCTGGCAAGCTCATCTTTCTCCAATATGAATTTTATATCAGCCATTGTCCGCCATTACTACCATAAAGCCGTTATCAGTTTTACGCTCCGCGCGCTTGAAAAAGGTATAATACAAAATTGACGAGAGCATGTAAAGCCCCGCCGTAATCATCAGCGGAATTGTATAACCGTAGGCTTCGATCAGCCGCCCGCCGACAATCGCCGACAGCATCCAGGAGGAATTCCACCCGAACATAAACAGCGCATTGACAAAAGCTTGCTCCGATTCGTCAACCACTTCCATTCCGAAATTGGTCCCGATCGGCTGCCCCAGGTTCATCAGTGCCCCCCGAATCAAAAAGGCAAAAAAGGCCATTTCCAGAGAATATGTGTAGGCCAGAACGACCATAAAGGGAATCGAAATCAACTGAGTCCAGACCAGTGAGCGAACCATGCCCAGTTTACGGGCCAGCACCGGACCAGCCAGAATCCCTATGAACATAGTCGCATTCACCGCGGTAAAAAACAGGCCGATCTTATCAGGCGGCTGACCGAAACGATCTCGAAAATAAAGATTGAGAAACGGAATTATCAGCCCTGCCCCCAGACCGACAATAAAATAAGGCAGAAATAACCGCGAATATAATCCAGCCCGCTTTTTCAGCACGCTTAATGAAAAAATCGATTTCCGATCTTCACTGGCCGGGTCAGCCGCTTTTATCATGGCAAACGGAATCAATGAAGTGAGTCCCATACCGATACTCACCGCAAAAGTCCATCGATAGGCGGAAATCATGCCCCCTGTAACAGCCACCAGCGAGGTTACCATCTTGCCGAATATAATAGACCCGAAAATACTGGCCAGAAGCGACACGCCAAAGGCAAGCGAAAAAACATAGGTTCTTTCCTCGGGTGTTGTGTTTCTCATAAAGAACGGGGCCGCCGCCACGCGATAAAAGGTGGTGGCGATACCGGCTATGAATGAGACCGCAATTAATACTGAAGTCACCGGGAGATTGGTCAGCACAAGAATTGAAAGTCCGTATAAGGATGTGCTGATTAGAAGAATTTTCTTCAACCTGATTCTTCGAAGAATAAACGCGGCCGGTATCGAGGTCAGGGTCATCCCCACCGCTCCGGCCGATAGTATATTACCTATAAACGACTCCGGCGCTCCCTGCTCACGTAAATACAGGTTAAGCAGGAGCTGATAGCCGGCAAATGTCAGCCCGATCAGAAACGAGGCCGTGAGATACAGCCGCACATTCCTGGAAAAAAGCTGCAGATGACGCCAGTAGTCGCTGACTCCTCGCGAAGTTTTACCGAATATATTACGCCCCGGCGTGCTGTCCCAATCAACCGACAATTATTTACTCCAGAGATTTTATTTTTCGTCAAACAGATATTCGCCCCGGCAGGTAAAGGCGACCGGTCCGGTCAGGTAAATTTTATCATCTTTATCGGACCAGTCTATAAAAAGAGACCCGGCGGGAAAAACAACATCGGCCTTACGATTCAGGTAACCATTGATAACGCCCGCGACCACCGAGGCGGCGGCGCCGGTCCCGGATGAGCCGGTCGCACCCGCACCGCGTTCCCAATCGCTGAGAATCACTCTGGATCGACTGACAATCTTGACAAATTCCACATTGGTGCGATGAGGAAAATATTTGCTGTTTTCAATAATCGCGCCGAGTTCTCTCCAGTCGAAGTCAAACCTGTCTACGAAAATGACAGTGTGCGGATTGCCGACCGAAAGCGCCGTCACCGGAAACTTGGCCTTTTCAATCTCGATGGGAGCGTTGATATGATATTTCAACCTGGACTTCATCGGAATATGTCTGGTATTAAAATCCGGTTTCCCCAGGCATACCCTGATAGAAAAATCGACGGCCGAACTCCTGATAATATCCGCTTCTGCTATTTCTTCATTAATTTCAAAAGCGAGCTTTTTCTTCCGTCCGTAATGGGTATGAAAATAAGCGGCGACAATCCTGAGACCGTTGCCCGATTTTTCGGCCCATGAGCCGTCGGAATTGAACAGGTCGATACAGCAATCAGCGCGGCGGCTTTTGGTCAGGACGAGAATACCATCCGCGCCAACACCGAAATTGCGGTTGCAGATTCTTTCCGCAAGCTTGTTATAATCGTGGATATCGAAACGTTTCTTTATCAGATCGATTATAAGAAAATCATTACCGAGGCCGTGATATTTATGGAATTCGATCTTTTTCATGAGGCCAAAGATATATTTTTAATAACATTTGTAAAGAAAAAAGCCCCGTAACCGGACGGGGCTTTTAATAACTCAGTTTTCCGGTATTATGGCAAATTCTCCCTGAAAACCTTCCCCAGTCTCTCGATGGCCAGTGCAATGGTTTCAAGAGACGCATTCGAAAAATTCAGCCGGAAAGTGTTGTCGCCGGAACCATCCGGGAAGAAAGGCCTGCCATAAACATAGGTGACCTTGTTCTCAATCGCTTTGGGCAGTAGTTCCCGGCCGGACATCGGCTCAGGCAATTCACCCCACAGGAAGAGACCGCCTTCCGGACGGGTCCATTTGATTTCAGGCGGGAAATGTTCTTCCATCAGTTTCAGCATATGATTACGTTTGGCACCGTAATTGGCAATAATCTTCTTGATATGTTCTTCAAGTTTGCCAGCCTGAATATATTTATATATCATGTACTGAGTAAATGTATTGGCGTGCAGATCGGCACACTGTTTGACCTTCTCGAAAATATGGATGATCTTCGTCGGGCAGTTCATCCACGCAATCCGAAGACCGGGGGCGACGATCTTGGAGAATGTCCCCAGGGAAATTACGGCATCGCCGCCAAGTGCTTTCATAGAGGGAATGTTTTCTCCGGAGAAACGCAGGTCGCCGTATGGATTATCATCAATAATCGGAATATTGTACTTGAGGGCAACCTCCACCAGAGCTTTCTTCCGCTCGGTACTCATGGTGATGCCGGTCGGATTCTGGAAGGTGGAAACAGTGTAAATCAGTTTGGGTTTATACTTTTTGATGGCATCTTCGACCTGATCCACCAGCATGCCGTTTTCATCCATTTCAACCGAGGCATATTTGGCCTGGTAGAAATTGAAAGCCTGAAGGGCGCCGACATAGGTGGGATGTTCTGTTATAATATAATCCCCGGGGTCAACAAAGGCCCTGGCACATAATTCAATACCCTGCTGGGAACCGGAGGTGATCAGGATATTCTCCGTCTTCGTCTCGGCGCCAGCCTTGGTTTCACGCTTGGCAATGGCTTCACGAAGCTGAGTAATGCCCATGGAAAGAGAATACTGGGTGGCGGCTGACTGGAACTCGTCGATAGCATCAACCGCGGCTTTTTTGAGGTCTTCGAGAGGGAAACTATCCGGCGAAGGATACCCGCCGGCCAGCGAAATGACACCCGGTTGCGAAGAAATTTTCAGGATTTCGCGGATAATCGAAGTCTCCAGCTTCATCACATGCGGCGTAAAGGGCCACTTCTCGGGAACAGCCCTGGCCGTTTCTTCAGCTAACATTTCTTTATCCATAATTATAGTCCCATTTTATAAGTTTCTAATTAGAGTCGTGAATAAGATAACAAATAGCCATGGGAAGTCAACCCGGAAAAAGAAAAATCGAGCTAATCAGGATAGTATAGATTTGATATTATAATGTGATTTTCAGAGCTTGGTTCCGGCATAATTAATGACCGAATCACCAAATCTCTCACGAATTTGATCGACCGCTTTGCTGGTATCTTTGACCTTATTCAAACAGGTATTTTCCAGCAGATTTAATTGACAATTCTCCTCTTTTCTTTCCAGATGAGAGACTTTTACTCCAAGCAGCCTTACTTTGATCCTGGGCCCGTAATCCCGGGGAATCAGCCGCTTCGCCGTTTCAAAAATGACTTTGGCCTGATCGGTGGGCTGATTCAATGTCTTATCACGGGTAATTGTCTTAAAATCGGACGAACGTAATTTGACGGTAATTGTCCTCCCGTGAAAGTTGTCTTTTCGCAATCTTTTTGCCACTTTATCCGAAAGCCATAATAAAGTCGAATATATTTTGTCGATATCGGAAAGGTCAGCGATTAAAGTCGTTTCATGCGACATTGATTTATCATCCGGCCGGTTTTCATAAGTGTAAACTTCCGAACTGTCAAGCCCGCAGGAAACGGTCGATAGATACTCGCCGTTTTTCCCGAAATATGCCGTCAACTCTTTCTCTTTTTTGGCGGCAAGGTCGCCGACCGTTTTTATTCCTATTTTAGCCAGGGCATTTTTGGTCGATTCACCGACCCCCCACAAGGCATTAACCGGGCGGGGATAAAACAACCTTTTGAAATCATCGCGATCCATAATCGTCATCCCGTTCGGTTTGTTTTCCCCTGACCCCATCTTGGCAATCAGCCTGGTCGGGGCGATACCGACCGAACAGGTCAGCGACAATTTCTCTTTTATCTCCGCTTTCATTTGTGCCACCAGATTTTCCACTGTCCCGAAAATCCGATGGCACCCGGTTATATCCAGAAAAGCCTCATCGACCGAAAACGGCTCCACTATCGGCGAATAATGCCCGAATATTCTCTGAAGCAGCGCCGAGGTGTACACATATCCTCGCATCGTTCCCGGTATAAATACCGCATCCGGGCACAATCGTCTGGCCTGGGCGGTCGGCATCCCGGAATGCACTCCGAATTTCCGCGCTTCATACGAGCAGGTCGAGACCACCGAGCGATGCCCCGGAAAGCCTCCGACAATGACCGGTTTGTCTTTAAGATTGGGACAGTTGCGTATCTCGAACGCGGCGAAAAATGCATCCATATCGACATGCATAATCACCTTATCCCAGTCTTTGGTGCGGTCTATTCCACCCATATTTTGCTAATCACCCAGCTTGTCTGACGTTCATCGAACGTCAGTTGAAAAAAATTCGAGGAGCTGTCAACCACGGCATAATGATGCACTTTATATGCACCGACATCGGTTTTCCAGTCGCCAGTCACTTCACTGATTTTGTACACCCGGTTATTCCAGCGAAACCGAACCGGCTTCATTTTGTGGTTTTCGAACAGCACCACCACTTCAACCGGCTCATCCATATCCTGGTACATTTATGTCAACCTCTGGTTGTCTATCAAGCAATTTTCAAGCCCCACACAGAATGGTCTTTTTTACTAACAGCTCTCTTTTGTGATCGGTGGGTCCTCAATCCCACTGCGGCGAGTCTTTTTCTGGACTCGTCGATCACAGGGTTCGTTGCCACTTTATTTTTACCATTGCATCTACCCACAAAAGGTGTTCTTTTAAATTCAGATTGGGGTACATAAAAGGTGGAAACCCTTGTCTATCTATAGTGAATAAAAAAACACGATCAAGAATACCTGCATATACTTCGTATTCACTTCGCCATTCATCAATAATAAAAAAATTTCTTAATTGACCAAACAATGTTACTTCTATATAGAGGATATTATCGGATGAGAGCCGTAGAACAAAATAATGACACCCAGTAAAAGGAATTTCTTCAAGCTTATCACAAAGTTTAAAAGTATTAGCTGTATTGTAAAAAATATTTTTTCTTAATTTATCATCGATTTTTATGCGATTATCCACATCATTCTTATCAATATGGATATATTTTCTCAACGAATTTCTCAAACCAGAAATCTTCAAAAAATTATTCAGACACATAAATTCATATAAAAGTTTAAAAATAAATTCATTGTCCGGATCTCGTGTTCCTTCCATTTTAATTTTAGTCTTTTTTGTTAAGTAATCTCTTTTGGCAATCACAATATTATCATATCTAAAGTCGGTTTTATCCGGATCATTAAAAAAATCCTCTATTGGTTTCATTGGGATATGTGGATATTTTTTCTTAATTCTATCAATTCTTATTTTTTTTGATTTCACTGAGGGTGCTATCAAAGTTCTTTCATCCAACCATTTAATTCTAGGAATGGCAACACTTCCCTTAAAATCAACCTCGACTTCATTTTCCACATCAATTTTTTTCAATTTTTTATATGCAACCTGTTCATTTGCTAAACCAAGTTTTACCATTGCAGCGGTTATAAAAGCATTATTTTTAGCTTTTTCCTCTATTTTACTCCCCAAAAAACTATTACATTTTTCACACGAAATCTTTGGTTGAAACCATCCCCCCAAAAATTGAGGAATAAGATGAGATTTACTCATTTTTGATTTTTCACCGCACCAAACACAAATATCTGATACTATTGTGTTGCCTACTAATGATAATTTTGGTTTAAAGCTCATTGTACATTTATAACATTAAATTCCTTGTGATCGGTGGGTCCTCAGACCCACCGCGGCAAGTCTTTTTCTGGACTCGCCGATCACGGGGTATTCTACCAAGTATCCGATTTACCCCAAACACGCTCACACCATCCGCATGACCAGCCCGACCACCGTGTCGAAACTGATCGGCATCAGCAATATCAGAAACATCCAGACCATCGCCCGCTTCATGGAAGCCTCCGCATCAGACCGACCACCTTCCCGGCGATCTGAAACTGCGGCGAATTGCGGTCCACCACAATCGGCTCATAAGCCTCATTCTCCGGCATCAGCATGATCCGCCCGCTCTTCGGCTGATACCGCTTGACCGTCGCTTCCTCGCCGATTATCGCCACCACGATATCACCCGGCGCGGCATCCTTCTGCTTCTTGACCAGAACATAATCACCATCGAAAATCCCGGCATTCTTCATCGAATCGCCCTGCACGCGAAGAGTGAAAGTCTCGCCGGACGGCAGGAAACTGGTATCGACCGCAAACTCCCCTTCGACATTCTCGATCGCATCAATTGGGTTACCGGCCGGGACCGCGCCCACCAGAGGCACCTTCCGGATCGGTCCGGATAATGATCGCACCAGCTCGATCCCGCGCGAAATCAACTCCTGGCGGCGGATATACCCCTTTTTCATCAAAGCTTCCAGGTGCGCCCGGACACCGTTGGTGGAACTGATGTTGAATTTCCGGCCGATCTCCCGGATAGTCGGTGACTTACCGACCTCGCTGATCATATTTTCGATATACTCCAGAATCTCACGCTGCCTTCTGGTCAATGATTCCCTGACCATATCGACTCCTTGTATTTGAAAATAATTTATCTCAACTTTATCTCTCCAAACAAAAGCTACTGCACATTTGTTCAGATGTCAAGTTAAAATATGAAAATCCCCCCGATTCAGGTCAATTTGTGATATCAGTGCCGTATTATAGTGTTGTCTGCCTGATATAAAAAAGTATTGATAAAATGAATAAATTTGTTATTATTCTGTTTTATATAATTTTGAGGAATCATAAATATGATGAAAATACTGGTTGTAGGTTCCGGCGGGCGGGAACATGCGCTCGTCTGGAAATTAAAACAATCCCGACTGGTTGGAAAAATCTATGCCGCCCCCGGTAATGCCGGTATCAGCCTGCTGGCCAACTCGATAAATATCAAGGCAGATGATATCAAAGGCCTGGCCAATTTTGCGGAAAATTACCATATCGATCTGACCGTGGTCGGCCCGGAACTTCCCCTCACCCTTGGGATTGTTGATGAATTTCAAAAGCGCGAGTTACGCATTTTCGGCCCCTCACAACTGGCCGCCGAAATAGAAGGCTCCAAGGCGTTTGCCAAGGAGTTTATGAGAAAATATCATATCCCCACCGCTTCGTTTCAAATTTTCACCGAGGCATCCGAAGCCATTTCATTTGTCCGTTCGGCCGCGATGCCGGTTGTCATCAAGGCCAGCGGCCTGGCGGCCGGAAAAGGCGCTGTGGTCGTCCACAGCCATGAAGAGGCCGCCGAAACCATCGATAACATGATGGTCAAAAAGGTCTTCGGCGAAGCCGGCGATAAAATCGTCGTGGAGACTTTCCTCCGCGGCCAGGAACTTTCGGTCATGGCCTTCACCGACGGCAAGAATATAAAAATGATGCTGCCGTCGCAGGACCACAAGCAGATCGGCGAGGGCGACACCGGTCCCAATACCGGCGGTATGGGCGCCTATTGCCCGGTTCCGTTTGTCGAGGAGCCTATACTTACTCAAATCAAAGAACACATCATCGAGCGGACAATTTCAGGCCTTGAAAAGGAAGGGCGAAATTACAAGGGCGTTCTGTATGCCGGTTTGATGCTCACCGAATCCGGTCCGAAAGTCATCGAGTTCAACTGCCGGTTCGGCGATCCGGAAACCCAGGCGGTCCTGCCGCTGCTTAATTCGGACCTGGCCGACATCTTTATCGCTATAGCCGACGGCAACTTATCCATTATCGATGACCTCGATTGGGTATCCGGAGCGGCGGTCTGCGTGGTGCTGGCGTCCAAAGGTTATCCCGGAAAATATGAAACTCAAAAGAGAATTTTTGGTTTAAGGAATTATAGCGACCGAAAATGCTATCTGTTCCATGCCGGAACAAGAAGGGATGGCAAAAACTGGATTACCGACGGGGGCCGCGTTATGGGCGTTACCTCTGTCGACAAAGACCTCCCGGCAGCATTATCGAAAGCTTATAGTTTGATTGAGAGAATTAAGTTTGATGGAATGTATTTCAGGGGTGACATAGGTTTCAGGGCGAACGCCCACGTCAATACAGTAGGAATATAATATATGCCTAAGGTTTTAATTCTGATCGGATCCAATTCGGATATGTCATATGCCGAGGAGTGCCAAAAAATATTGACCTCCTATGGTATTGATAATATTCTGGAAGTATCCTCGGCTCACCGCAATCCTGACAGGACGGATGAACTGGCCAAGAATGCCGCTGCCAATGGTTTTGAAGTTGTTATATGTATGGCCGGTATGGCTGCGGCCCTTCCCGGAGTAGTCGCCGCGCGCACCAAATTACCCGTAATAGGAGTGCCTCTACCGGCGTCACTTGACGGACTCGATGCCCTTCTGGCCATTGCCCAGATGCCGGGTGGCGTTCCGGTGGCAACGATGGGTATCGGCAAAGCCGGAGCCAAAAATGCGGCACATCTGGCGGCGCGGATTCTGGCGGTGAAATATCCTGAACTAAACGAAAAGCTTTGAAACGTCGTCTTTGAATGGTAGAATTTCCTGCAAACTTATGAGCGGAAAATTGTAAAATATTATAAATATGAAAGGAGTTATTTGATGAAATCACATGCCCGGTCCGGAAAGAAATTTCTGCTGTTGCTTGCTGTCACAATTTTCGGCCTGACATTGATGGCTTCATCGGCTTTCCCGGGCGATCCGGAAAAGGCCAAGGGATTCTTTAATTCCGGCCTGACTTTGCAGAAGGAAGGGAATGATTCGCTGGCTATCAATGAGTATAAGCAGGCTATCAAAGAGGATCCGCAGTTCGTGGATGCTTATATTAACCTGGGTTCAATTTATTTCGAAAAAAATAATCTGGGTGAAGCGGAAGCCCAATTTAAGAAAGCCACCGAACTTGCCCCGGGCAATCCTGATGCCTGGGCCAATCTTGGCAGAGCCTATTACAAAGGGAAAAAATATCTTGAGAGCGAGCAGGCTTACAGGAAAGCTATTGAAGCGAAATCCGACTATGTCGAGGTATACAAAGACCTGGGACTGCTTTACCACAAGCAAAGCAACTGGCCGGCTCTCGTGGAAAATATGGCCAAGTATACCGAAAAGGTTACCAATGATCATCTGGCCTATTACCTGCTTGGAAAAGGTTATCAGAATCTCAAGAAATATCCCGACGCCATAGCCGCTTTTAATAAAACCATCGGTGTGAAGCCGGATTACTTCAATGCCTATAACAGCCTCGGTCAAATCTACCAGAACCAGAATAAGAATCTCGATGCCTACAAGATGTTCCAGAAAGCGGCCGATATCAGCCCGGACAATTATCTGACCCTGTACAATCTGGCCATTTCATACGAAACCGAGTACCAGGAAGACAAAGATAAAATCGATCAGGTTATCGCCAATTGGTCGAAATTTATCAAAATTGCCAAAAGCAATCCGAAAGCCAAATCGCTGGTCGGCAGTGCCGAAGAACATCTCGTTGACCTGAAAGATTTGAAGACCCACTACGAAGAGGAAGCTTCCTCAAAATTGTAATTCTCAATCGATTTAAAAAGCCTCGCCACCTGCGGGGCTTTTTTTATGTCAGATCTGTTCTTATCCAATTTTACAGAATGAAGTGTTGGTTTATATAATGTGATGTATTCCTTTGGTACATAGGCATATAAATTGTGTCTATATGAATATCATGTCCATTTGATTAATGTTCAAACCGGTCCGAGAATATTGTTGAAAATTTCAAAAATATGACGCGGGGGGCTACTTTTTCTTGACAACTTTAAATATCTAATTTATTATGATAAAGCAAAAGAGAGTTCTTCTTTGCGATCTCTGGGTCCAACTTAATCCCCTCTGGATCCAGCCAAAGAAAACTCTCTTACTTTTTTGGGCTCGCGCTTTCTGAATCAACAAAAATCAATTGTCAAATGTAATTGATTCAAAATCCTCCCAATCGACGACGATTTCATCACGGCCGTTGACGATGATTACCCCTTTATTATCGCTGTCGATATCGTTGGAACCACGAAGCTTGAAACTCCGGCCGTCCTTAAGGGTCACCATACTGGTCCGAGACGACATCTTCTCGATTGATTTAATCATGCCGAATTCGATATCGTATTCCACATCGCGCTCATTACCATTCAATATTTCCCAGGTAAATTGCTCGTCCGAATCCCAGACAATATCACCGGTGTACTTGTCGCCGTCCTCCGTAATCACTGTCCCGTGCAGCTTTCGGCCGCCGTCGAAATCATTATAATTGAGACCTTTCGGCGGGGCGGAGAAGTCCAGTTTGTCGAATCCATCCCAGTCGACCCTTACCGAACCCAGTTTAAGATCGGAAATGACAATCCCGCGGTTGCCGCTGTCAATATCATTCGATTCATCAAGGGTCATTGTATTGCCGTTTTTAAGGGTTATCTCCGCAGAGCTCGAGGATCTTCTCTCAATCGAAGCGATATTGCCGAAGTCCACTTTCCTTTTGCGGCGGCCTTCCCGGCCGTCAAGAATATCGCTGCTGAAAGTCTCATCCATATCCCAGCCGACATAGCCGCTGAAGGTTTCGCCTCTCCTTGTCGTCAGCGTACCATAGAGCCTCTCACCAAAAGAAGACTCCTTTGCCGGCGTGTTCATAAACTCAATATGGTCAATCTCATCCCAGAAAATTTCGACTATGCCCTCCTTGGTGTCATCGATAAGAATTTCGCGGTTGTCTTCACCGATGTCACCTGAACCGCCGGTCAGCTCCACTTCCTCGCCCGATTTCAGTTCAAGGAGAACGGAATTGTCGCCATCAGGAATCAACTTGGCAATATGTCCCATCCTGATACCGGACTCGGCACTCCCGATATCCCAGAAATTGTCGCCTTCAGTGTAAATAGTCATACCGAAAATCTTGACCGATTTGTCTCTGCGGTCCCTGTCGCCTCGGCGGTATTTCCGATAATTCCTGTTATCCAGATCTTTGGTCCCGTCAAGAAGGTCACACCACGAAGCCTCATTCTTGTCCCATCGAATAAATCCCTCCAGAACCTCATCGTCCACCGTATAAATCTTGCCATAGAGCTGGCCCTCATCAGCTATTGCCGCGACGGACAGCATCAAAAACCCCATTAAAGCACCCAAGGAAATTATCACGGTTTTCATGCCGGTCACTCCTATAGATTGATAACAATGCTCCTTTTATCTATCTGACGAGATTATCCCAAAAAAGTTGCGCGGTAAAAGATTATAATGGAATTCTTTATGGTCGTGAGATTCGAAATGATACCGTGGAAATAAATTTTTTACTTAATCAGCGCCATTTTGCGCACTTCTGAAAATTCCCCTGCTGTCAATCTGTAAAAATATATACCGCTGGGCGCCGATTCGCCGCCGCTCAATAACCCATCCCATATCAGCTTATGCCTGCCTGATGACAGGATATCGTTGCACACACAGGCGATTTCCTGGCCGAGAATGTTGTAGATATTTATTTCGACCTGCCCGGTTCGGGGTAGGCTTACCTCAATGACTGTACTTAGATTGAACGGATTGGGATAATTTTGTCCAAGCGATATTCTTTCCGGAAAAATGACTTCATCATCTTCTGTCACATCGGTCGGATTGCCGATCATCATGGTGCCGGGAATTATCCTGGGAACCTGTTTGGTCATTGACTCATCAAGAACATAACTGCCGGAACTGTCGGAATAGACGGTATCGATCACATTGAAGGCGTCGCTCTCCCCTGCCGTGAAAAAAAGATCGACAATATGATAAGTGCCGGCCGGGATGGTACTATCACTCAGGACCGAGTCGGCCACACGGAAACCGAATTCACCGGTTCCGGCAAGCCCGATTGAAGTGTAATACTCGACGAATTCCGGCAAATTGTTTTCATTGATAACAATAGAATCAAGTGTCGCGGTATTGCTGTCATAGCCAAAGGGCACATATCCGCCTTTCCCGCCTGAACTCAGTGTGATATAAACCGGTACCAGACCGATCAGGCCGGGCATGACATTGGTGTTCATGAATTGTACCGTGTCCGATGATGAGAGATAAATGTCTACCGGAATAAATACTTCCATATTGAATGAAGCACTATCAATGACGGTTATGCCGGAGTGATGATATCCGGTAGCGAGGGTCGCGGTTTCAATGGATATATTTATCGTGTCATCGTCAGAACCGCTCACCGGATCGATATTTAGCCATGTTTCGCCCGTGGCAGCATGCCAGGAAAGGGTGCCGTCTCCTGCATTATGAATCGCGATCTGTCCGTTTAGCGAGGCTCCGGCGGTGGCATAAAATACGATTGAATCCGGGACCGGGTCAATATAAGAAAGACCGTCAAGCAATTCGGCCTCCACCCAGAGTGTTTCCGGAGAATTGGCCGCTTCTGCTGATGTGAATATTATCGGCGCCGAGTTGACTCCCAAAATTAAATTGGCGGTACTGATATTGACATACAGCGTCTCACCCTGCGCTCCTGAGGCCGGCTCAAGCGACATCCATGCAACATCCTCGGAGGCGCTCCAATTCAGGCTGCCGATTCCCGCATTGTTTACAGTGATTGACAGCGGCTCAGGATTACCGAGTTTCCGTAATATTCTGAAGTGCAGTGAATCAGGATTAAAATCCAACAGCGGCGCGGTGACTGAAAGCTCCACCGGTACGGTCCTCGAGGAATCTCCAGTATTCAAGTCCACAAGTCTGATATTGCCGTTATATGTTCCGTACGGAAGGGTATCCGTGACAATCGAGATTTCAATATTTGACGGGGTTGTCCCCGATGATGGCGAGACACCCAGCCACTCGGCCTCGGCAGCTGCGCTCCAATTCAGGGTGCCGAGACCATTATTGGTCAGGGCGACAGTCTGTGAATTCGGCAGGCTTCCGCCCTCCTCCATGACAAACTGCAAATTTGAAGGTGTTGGAATTATTCCCGGATTATTAAAACTTTTTATGGTAAGATAAATATCGAAATTTCCCGATCGATAATCGGCCCACGTAAACAACAATTTATATCCGTCGGTGGCGACATCAGGCTGAAGTTGCCGGCCGTCAAGAGTTTCATGGACAACAAAATTGCTCCCATTTGACAATCCATCATGATCGATAATTTGTGCCATAATATCATACTGGCCCGAGACCGAATCGGCCCAGACGACCGCTGCATTGCCCATATAGTCGGAGCATAATGCAACATCGCGCTGCGTTCTGCCGTTATCATTGCCATTTACTTTTCGCGATAAGGCCAGAGCGGTCCCGGTGGAATCGAAACGTCTGAAATAGACATCCGGATTGACGGGATAGGTGCCGTTGCGCCAGTCAATCCAGGCGATAAAAAACCGACCGCGGCCATCCGCCGTCACATCGGGGAAAGCCTGTTTGGCACCGGTTATGTCATCGCTGGCCTTGATATTGCCGCCGACTGCGGCCGTGGAGGAATCAAATCTCTGGAAATATATATCATCATTGCCCGAGCGATTATCATACCATACCACAACGAATCCGCCGCCTGCAAGGGCCGCGACCCGCGGCGAATGTTGCTGCGCGACAGATGATTCGACATTGATCTTGAAACTACTGCCGATCTGGGTGCCGGACGATGAGATTTTTCGACCATAAATATTCCAGTTGCCGTCACGATAATCGGCCCAAGCCACTATCACCGAACCGCTTCTAAGAGTGGCCGCATCGGGTGTTTCACAAATTACATCCGAAAGCTCGGTCGTGATATTGAAATTGTCATCGATAATCGAACTGTCAAGTATCGCCGCATACATATTGGGGCCAAAAGGATATGCACCGTTGCGGTAATCTTTCCAGACCGGGAAATAACGCCCGGATGAGAGAGATGTAACCGACGGCTCCAGTTGAATTGATGAGTCGGTGTCATCATTTAGTTTTCGATTACTGCCGCTCTTTAATCCGGTCGTATCAATCAGTTGACAATAGATATCCGACTGGCCGTTTCGCTTGTCGGTCCAGACGACCAGCATTTTCCCATAATTTCCGGATGAAATGCGGGGCTGGTATTGATCAAGAGTGGTCCTGTCATCATTGAGCTTGATATCATAGAGATCCGCCGCTTTGGATGATCCCAGCGAGAGATGCAGGATAATAATAATCACAATTATGATTATGTATATACGGCGGCTTTTCATCGATAATAGTCATAGCAATATCGATGCCTTTAAATGCACTCTGCATCAAAGGATTTTTCCATCTTCAATCCATTGAATATCAATGAGATTCGATGCGGGCAGAAAATTATGGGGCAAATTGCCGACAATCCTTAATTAAAGAAGGAAAACAGTTCCGCACTTTGCAGGAACTGTTTTCCTCACTAATAATTGTCAGGCGTAGAAACCTTAAGAGTCAATTATCTCTTTTTCTTTTTGTGACGATCGGCTCTTCTGCGTTTTTTCCGTTTGTGTGTTTTAATTTTCTGACGTTTTCTCTTCTTACCGCTTGGCATTAAACCTCCATAACAGCATGAGCATACAAGCTATACGGGCAATTTCACAATCATGTTTTTGAATTCATTTGACGGTTTAAACACCGGCACTTTTCTTCCGGGAACAGGAACCACATCGCCTGTCCTTGGATTTCTCGCCTTACGTTCTTTTCTCAGTTTAACTTTGAAAGTCCCAAAGCCGCGGATCTCAATATTGTTTCCGGTCTCCATCGACTTCTTGACGGTATCCAGGAAAGCATCAACGACAACGGCAACATCTGTCCGGGTCAATCCGGTTCTTTCTGCAACTTTTTCCACCAGATCTGCCTTGGTCATTTTTTATCCTCCCTCTTCTCTTGCTGGTTTATCTTTAACAACTATTTTCTCCAGCCCAGCACTTCAGTACCCCCGTCCCCGATTGTCTATTTTTCTTTAAGCTAACTAGGAGCTGATATTGAAATTACAAAATGATTTTTCGTAAGTCAATAGTTTTTATTAATTTAATATAAATACATTACCCGGGGGCCGCCGACCTCTCCGGCCGCATATTCCTTGACATTTCCGGCCAGGGAGCCCAGAATGTCAAAAAATCCCGGCTTTGGCTTGATTTCCTTGACCAGATTGGGTTCTCCTTCAATTCCGGCCATATTCGCTGCCAGCCGGACCGCGTCTTCAAAACCGCCCAGAGTGTCGACCAGATGTAATTCCAGCGCCTGTCGGCCGCTGAAAATTGAGCCGTCAGCAATTTTATAAACATCTTCCCGCTCAAGCCCCCGGCCCTCACAGACGACATCCACGAACTGCTCATAAGTGTCTGTGACCATGGCGGTTAACATCTTTCTCTCATTCTCTGTCATCGGCTTGCTGAAATCCCCGACATCCTTGAGCTCGCCCGATTTGACTGTTTCGTAAGTTACTCCAACTTTGTCAAGAAGTTTGCCAATTGTCGGGAACTGAATAATGACGCCTATAGAGCCGGTCATGGTGCCCGGATTGGCCATTATTTTATCGGCGGCACAGGAAATCAAATAGCCGCCCGAGGCCGCAACTGATGACATCGCAACCACTATCGGCTTGCCTTCCTCATTTCTGATTCTCAATATTTCATTATATATTTCCTGAGATGGCGCGACAGCTCCTCCGGGAGAATCGACATGTAGAATTATAGCCCTGATACCCGATGATTCGCCCCATTTCTTTAATTGGCGAATAATCGGCGCCGAATCATATATGCCGCCATAGACTTCGATTACTGCTATTTTCTCGCCGAATCCCCCCAGGCCGACGCCGTCATCGACATAAAACGCCCCGAGGAACATAAGCCCGAAAAAACCAATTGTGATTACGAAAGTGAAAATTATGATAACGGCGATTACAACATCCCTTTTGCGCGCCATAATTAATCCCTTAATTCGTATAGATTTTTAATTTTGCTCCGACTCTCAACTTCTCCGGACTGGAGACATTATTCCAGGCCATTATTCTCGAAACGGTCGTGTTGAAAAGGCTGGCTATCCCGGACAGGGTATCGCCTCTCTTGACAGTATAAATCGTGTAACTGCCGCCCGAGGCGCCGTCTCTGACCGCCAGCTTCTGACCGGGATAAATCTGGCTGTTTCTTCCCATACCGTTGAGAGACCTCAATTCGCCGGTAGTCATCCCGTATTTGCGGGCGATTTCCCAAAGCGTATCGCCTTTTTTGACCGTGTATGTCTCGGTTTTGGAATTATCCTGTTTCTGCGAATATGTGCTCGAACCACCGTCACTAAAAATGACCAGCTTCTGGCCGACATATATCCGTGAATTGCGATCCAGCCCGTTCAATTGCCGGATTTTTTCCGGTGTCGTGCCAAAGGCCCGTGCGATATCCCAGACGGTGTCGCCGGAACGCACCGAATAAACATTCCCTTCCGCGCTGTATTCAGGCTTACTCTGACGGGTGTACTCACGATCATTCGGCACCGGTACAATCAGACTCTTTCCGGCAAATATTTTCGATCTGCTGCTGAGATTATTGGCTTCCAGGATGGCATACTGGGATACACCATACTTGCTGGCGATTGAGGAAATGGTTTCTCCCCTTCTGATTTCATGACGGACAAAACTCGTTTCCTTCGATGACGGTATTTTGTCATAGGACGCCAGGAATTTATCGCGATATCCTTTGGGAAGTCGCAATGTATATTTTTTCTTGTTAGGCGGCGTGAAACGGCGCAAAAGCTCGGGATTATGCTCCTGAATATCCTCTATCGAGCATCCGATGGCATCAGCGATCGTCTTGAGATCGAGACAACGGTCGATGACGACTTCATCATATTCCCAGACATCGGCATAATCAATATCGGAAAATCCGAACCGCTCCGGGTCCTTGCTTATCATGGTCGCCGCCATGAAGAAAGGTACATAATCTTCCGTCTGCTTGCGCAGATCCAGTTTCCAGAAGTCATTCGTTTTTTGTTTTTTGATCGTCCGGCTGACTCTCCCCGGCCCGCCGTTATAGGCGGCAAGAGCCAGTTCCCAGCTTCCGAATTGATCATAAAGGTCCTTTAAAAATCTGGCCGCCGAAATTGTAGCTTTGATGGGATCCTTGCGTTCGTCGTACCACCAGCTTCGATTCAAATTATACAAACGGCCGGTCGAGGCAATAAACTGCCAGAGCCCCATGGCCCTCGCCCATGAATAGGCATGAGGGTTGTAGCCCGATTCAACCATGGCCAGATATTTCAAATCGGTCGGGATACCATATTCCGCAAAAATGCTGTCAATCATGGGAAGATATTTGGTCGAGCGTGATAAATACCTTTCGATGGCATCACGGGCTACCGTTTGATAATAAAGGATGCTTTTCTTCACCCGCTCGTTTAAGACAACAGGAACATTGTATGATATTTTTTCCTGGGCATATTGTTCAAGACGTTTGAATTCCGAGGAGTCAATCTTGATATTGTTTATTTCCGAAAACCGCGCGATAAGAACATCGGGTGAAATGTCTCCCGGCAAATGTCCCAATGACAGTAAGGTCGTCCGGTAATTGGTCACAATGTCCGCCAGCAGTCGATTGTATTTAACCGCTTCCGGCGACAACGTGTCCGTTTCGGTGTCGATGTCAAGCTGGCCAAGGATGGACAGGCTTTTTTCGAAATAATACTGCGCTTCTTCCCAGGCTGTTTCCTGGTTGGCGGTAACTCCCATCGAGTAATATTCATTGGCAATTGTCAATTCGCGCCAGACATAATCATCCACCGCAATTGTCATATCCTCTTCGGCGGCCACAGCAACAGAATCATCACGAACAATCGCGCTGTCATTTACGCGATCAAGCAATATCTCGCTTTCTATGGGGGTGGCGGCCTGATAGCTGGAATCATCCGGACTATTTCCGGATTGCCTCTTTTCTTCGGCTTGGGGGTTCTTAAGGTTGGGATTTGTGCAGGAAATCAACAGGATTCCCAGCAGGAAAAAGATCAAAGATGCAGATAGATTCTTATGCATAATTCTTACCCCAAGTGTAATGGTCTTCCATGACAATAATTATCGTCTGTTTTACTGTTCGACTTTACCGGCCGCCCGCCTAACTTATTGACATATATATGAAAATAAGGAAAACTATGTCAAGTTCAATCTTCCCTTATCCGAAAAAAACATCCTTAAAACTCCATACGCTTCATCGGGTTCGGTTAAATAATGCAAATTTGCCATTCCCCGGAACCAGGTAATCTGCCTTTTGGCAAATCTACGAGTATTTTGTTTAATAAGATTGACGGCGGAATCCAGAGAAAGTTCATTATCAAAGTATCTGAAAAGCTCGGCATATCCAATGACATTTACTTTTTCCACATTTTTGCGCCGTCCCGATTTGACCAGATTTTCTACCTCGTCAATCAGGCCGGCATCAATCATCTCATCCACCCGTTTATTGATTCTACTATATAACTGCTCTCTTGGTGGCATAAGACAATAAATTTTATAAAAATAATCATCATATTTTTTGTTTCCGGCCGCAATTATTTCCGATTTTGAACGTCCGGTCAGCTCGAATATCTCCAGTGCCCGGATTATTCTTTTGATGTTATGCGGGTGTGTTTTGCGGGCTTCCAGCGGGTCAACCGCCTCCAGCCTTTCAAACAAATGTTTCGGTCCCTTTTCTATCGCTTCCTCTTCCAGTCTGGCCCTGATATTCATATCATCATCCGATATTTCCACAATACCTTCGGTCAGCGCCTTGATATATAAGCCGGTTCCCCCGCAGATTAGCGGAAGCCTGTTTTCCGGTAGCGCCTCCGCGATCAACCTCCGGGCATCATCCGCAAAATCAAAAGCGGTATAGCGATCTCCCGGCTCGACAAAATCGACCAGATGAAAGTCGTATTTTTTCAATAGAGCCGGTTCAGGCTTATCCGTACCGATGCTGAGATATTTGTAAATTTGTCGGGAGTCGGCCGAGATGATCGGGATATCAGGATTTTGCTCCAGCAGCCTCAGCGCAACACCGGTCTTTCCGGACGCCGTCGGCCCTGTGATTATCGGAATAACCGGCTTACTTTCTCTTGAATTTGACATCAAGTTCATCTTTGGTGATTTTCAAAATAGTCGGCCGGCCATGCGGACATGAGTGAGGATTCTCGGCCATCAACAGTCTTTTTAAAAGTGTCAGCGCTTCCTGAGAACCGATACGGTCGCCCGCCATGACGGCGCCGCGACAGGCGATCGATTGCACCACCGCTTTTTTCAACTCCTGTCCCGTCTTTCGCAAATCCTCGATATCCTCAAGAATTCCATGGAATAATTTCTCGGGAGATTTTTTGGATAGTGATGCCGGCACCGCCGAAAGCATAACAGTATTACTCCCGAACGGCTCAGCCGTAAATCCGGATTTATTCAAAAGATCCGATGATTCTTCATAAAGCAGATATCGGTCGGGCGACAGTTCGATATTCACAGGAAATAAAAGATTCTGCGAAATTGCCTCTCCCGATTCGATGCTCCTGAGATGTTCTTCATACAACACCCTCTCGTGCGCCGTATGCTGGTCGACAACATAAATCTGATCACCGGTTTTGAAAATAAGATACAAGTCGGCCAGATTACCCATAAAAACAATATTCCCGGTATCGATGTCATCGATTTTCAACGGCTCTCCGGTCGAGCCCGGGCTGACCGATTCGTGACTCTGCACCGGGTGATGGTCATCCGAGGCCACCGGCATGACGTCATGGTGTCCATACAGCTTTCTCAGTATGGTCTCCGAAGGTTCGTTCTGTCGGGGCGGTTCAAAAGCGCTGGCGCGCCGGAATGCTTCCTGTCTGGTTAAAGTATGCGTGTGCGTCAGGGGTTCCATCGAAATTCCGGGGGCGTTGACGCCGTCCGTCTGTTGCAGCGACCTTTTCACGGCATGATACAAAATATCATGAACCTGCCGCTCTTCCGATAGGCGCACTTCCGCCTTGGTCGGGTGCACGTTGACATCGACCCGCGCCGGATCAATATGCAGGAACACCGCCCCGACCGGATAATTTCCACGCGGAAGCATCTCGCCGTAGCCGGCTGTCACTGCATGAACCATGGTCTGCGATCTGATATATCTATTATTTATGAATATGAACAACCCATACTGATTCTGCCGGGCGCTTTCGGGATATCCGAGATAACCATCGACCTTCATAATTTCGGTGTCGGCCTCGATCTCGATCATTTTCTCATCGCTGTCAGTCAGCAGAAGTTTTCGCGTCCGTGCTTCCAGACTGAAATAA
>JBFMFJ010000013.1:0-21605 GCA_040752235.1 Candidatus Zixiibacteriota bacterium
CCTCGCGGGCATGGAGCCCCAGCAGTGGATCTATTCGGTTGACCAGGCCCTGCCTTCGGTAGCCATGGTCATAGCATGGTGCAAGACACCGTTCATGATCATGGTCTTCTACACGGGGCTTCTTTCCATCCCCGAGGATGTGATAGACGCGGCGATGATAGACGGGGCCTCCAGGTGGCAGCAGATGCTCCACATCAAGCTTCCCCTCATCAGGCCTGTGTTCTTCGTGGCCATCCTCTTCCAGCTCATCGACACCTTCAAGGAATTCGACCTGACCTTCATCCTCACCCGCGGCGGGCCTGGGTCAACCACGGAGTGGCTTTCGGTCTACACCTACCTGAATTCCTTCGGTTTCCTCAAGATGGGCTACGGTTCGGCCTCGGCCATCGTGATGTCAGTCCTCATTACCATCATCGCCGCCCTGGTGGTGAAGTTCGGAGGTGTCAACCTTGAGCAGTAAGCAACGCGCCACATGGATTAAAACGATTCTCGTCTGGGGCTTCGCGGCCCTCTACCTTTTCCCTCTCATCTGGACATTCTCCCTTTCCATCAAGTCCCAGGTGGACGCCTTGAGTTTTCCGCCCAAGTTCATCTTCTCGCCCACCTTTTCCAACTACGCGAAGGTTTGGAAGGAGAGCGAGTTCCTGAAGTATTGCCTGAACAGTCTCATCATTGCCTTGTCCTCCACGGTGATCGGGCTCACCCTGGCGACGCCGGCGGCCTATGTGCTTTCCCGCAAGCGCTACAAGCCGAAGGGCTCGAAGTACATTCTCTTCGGGGTCCTGAGCACCCGTGTGGTGCCCCAGATCACCTTCATGATTCCTTTCTTCATATTGTTCCGAAGGCTGAGGCTGATCGACACGCACATTTCGGTGATCATCATGCATCTGACCATCATCCTGGGCTTTGGGATGTGGATGATGAAGAGTTATTTCCAGGAGATTCCCTTCGAGCTGGAGGAGTCGGCCCTGATCGACGGCTGCACCTATTTCTCGGCCTTCCGCCGCATCATCCTGCCCTTGGGGGCGCCGGGCATAGCGACCACGGCGATTTTTTCCTTCAACTATTCCTGGAACGAGTTCCTCTACTCTCTCATCCTGACGGGGAAGAACACCAAGACGGTTCCCCTGGGGGTCTACAACTGGGTTGGCTACGAGGAGATCAACTGGGGAGGGCTCACGGCCACGGCCATCCTGGCCTTGGTTCCCATCCTCATTTTCTACGGTTTCGTGCAGCGCGGCTTGGTCCGCGGTCTTACCATGGGCGCGGTAAAAGGATGATGCTATGAAAGATTTGGGTCTTTTGATCAAGATCACGGATTGGGACTCCATCGATGTCATGTTGGACAGGGTGGAGAACTTGGGTTTCAAGAACTGCCAGATCTCCACGTATGTGCCTGAGCTTTTGACGCAGGCGACGGCGGACAAAATTCTTGGGCTCTGCAAGCAAAAGGGCATAGAGATCACGATGATGTGGGTGGGCTGGCCGGGTAAGTGCGAGTGGAATTTCGTGGGGGGGCCGGACACGGTGGGTATTGTTCCTCTCAAGTATCGGGCGGAGCGGGTTGCTATCATAAAGCGGGGGTCGGATTTCGCGAAGCTTCTGGGGGTGGAGCTTGTGGCGAGCCACGCGGGATTCATCCCTGAGAATATGTCGGATCCTTTGTATCCTGGGGTTGTGGAGGCGTTGCGTGATCTCGCTTTGCACTGCAAGGGGAACGGCCAGGTCCTATGTTTCGAGACGGGTCAGGAGACGCCCGTGACCTTGTTGCGCACCTTGGAGGATGTGGGTACGGGGAATCTGGGGGTGAATCTGGATCCCGCGAATTTGGTGATGTATGGGAAGGGGAATCCTGTGGATGCCTTGAAGGTGATCGGGAGGTTTGTGAGGGGGATCCATATCAAGGACGGGAAGTATCCTACGGACGGGAGGGAGCTTGGCATCGAGGTTCCTCTTGGCCAGGGCGATGTGGATTTCCCCAAGTTCTTCGCGGGGCTGGAGGCTCTTGGCTACAAGGGGGCCTATACCCTTGAGATCGAGCTTGACCGGCGGCTCAAGGAGGAGTCTCCCAGGGAGGCTCTCGAGGCGGCGAAGGCGTATTTGAGGAGTGTGCTGGGATGACGAAGCGGGTTCTGCAGGGGGTGGTGGTCGGCGCGGGTTTCATGGGGAGGACGCATCTGGCGGCCTATGGTTCACGGAAGGACGCGAGGATTGTCTGTGTGGTGGATCGGGATGTCGAGAGGGCGAGGTCGATTGCCCTGGGTTGCGAGGTCCGCTCCGATCTTTCCAAGGCTTTGTCGGATTGGGAGGTCGATTTTGTGGATGTGTGTCTTCCTTCGACGCTCCACAGGGATGCGGTCGTAGAAGCCTTGGACGCGCACGCCGATGTCCTTGTCGAGAAGCCTTTCGCGGTTTCACTAGTTGATGTGGATGCGATGGTTTCGGCGTCCGAAAAAACCAAATCCCGTCTCATGGTGGCCCATGTCTGCCGTTTCATGCCCCAATACCTGTACCTGAAGAACACGGTGGAAGGCCAAATCCTGGGCAAGCCTTTGGTCTTCCACGCCTGGCGTCTTTCCGAGGTTCCCGCCTGGAGCTGGAACAACTGGCTCAACGACAAGGCCCAGAGCGGGGGCACTCTCCTGGATCTTTCCATCCACGATCTGGATGTGGCCAACTGGCTCTTCGGCGTCCCCAAGGCCCACAATCTGACCGAGATCTCTTCCCTCTCCAGTCCAGGCCCGGCCCACACCATCGCCCGTCTCTCCTACGACGATATTGGCGCTGTCACGATCGAGGCCAGCCATCTCATGCCTAAGAATTATCCCTTCACCGCCGGCTTCCGCCTGGTCGCCGAAAGGGGCACGTTGGAGTTCTCGGGCTCCCTGAATGAGTTCACCGACAAGAGTGTAAGGCAGATATCTCTGGATCAGTATGATCCTTATGAAGCGGAAATCCACCACTTCCTGGATTGCCTGAAGAGCGGTGAAGATTTCCGCATCACTCCCCAGGAAGCCCGCTTGGCCGTGGCGACGGTGCATGAGTTGAGGAAATAGGACAGGATGACAGGATATCCAGGATCGACAGGATAATCCTGTTGATCCTGCAGATCATCGTTATCCTGTCCAATTCAACTCATGGGGTCTGACCCCAGGAAATTGACCCGGCTTTTTTGCTATTCAGCCAGAAAATAAAAACAATATTGCAAAAATCTGGTAAAAATCTTATATTTGCGGACATGGGTACCTATGGCAGGCTCTTCGAGCCCATCTTGAGGGAGAAATTAGCCCGCCCCTTTGTTCATGTGCTTTTCGGAGGGCGCCAGACAGGGAAATCAACCTTGGTGAGGGGCCTTTTGCCTGAGGGGGCGCTGATAATCGATTTTTCGGACCCAAAGGAGCGCCGGCGTTTCTCGGAGAATGTCGGTTTATTCGTGGATATATGCAATGCCTTGCCTGCGGGCAGGGAATCTGAGTGGGTTTTTGTGGACGAGGCCCAGACGGTGCCTTCGGTTTTCGACTCCATCCAATCGTTGTACGACCGCGACAAGACCCGATTCCGTTTTGTCCTGTGCGGATCTTCGGCGCGCCGTCTGCGGTCCCAGAGCGCAAATCTTCTGCCAGGCAGAAGCATGCGGTATCTATTACATCCTCTTGTCTCCAGGGAATATGAGCCGGTTGAGAGGACCCAAGGGTTCTCAGCCAAGGCCTCGCCTTTTTCATGGGGGAATACCCTTTCGCAACCGCCTCGATTTCCGTGTCGGAGCCTTGAGGACCGCCTTGTGTTCGGCGATCTTCCCGGCGTGGCTGTTCTCAATTCCGAGACCGACAAGGCCGACCTTTTGGAAACCTATGCCGCGGCGTATCTGGAGGAGGAGATCCGTCGGGAAACCGTTGTCCGCGAGTGGGGCGCTTTTCTTCGGTTCCTGCGGTTCGCGGCCTCCGACGCGGGAGGTATTGTCAATTTTTCTTCGATTTCGCGGGAGACGGGAATTTCCTCGCCCACGGTCAAGTCATACTATCAGCTTCTTGAGGATATGTTCGTGGGTTTTTCAGTCCCCGCATATTCGGGCAGCCCTAGGAAGAGCGTTTTGTCGAGTCCGAGGTTTTTCTTCTTCGACAATGGGGTTCGCAACGCCGCCCTCGGTCTGCCCTTGGCGGAGGGTCTGGTTCGATCGGAGCCCGGAAGGCTTTTTGAGCATTGGGCGGGATGTCAATTGTGGCGGAATCTCTCCTATTCAAAGGGGGGAAGGCTTGAGTATTACCGCACTTCCGACGGGGCGGAGGTGGATTTCATCGTCCGCGAGGGTGAAAATGTCATCCCGATCGAGGTCAAGTGGACGGAGAATCCCAGCCGAAAGGATGCCCGCCACCTCAAGGCTTTCATGGCTGACCAGCCCGAGCGCTGCGGGCGGGGTTTCATTGTCTCCCGCTGTCCCTACGTCCTGGACCTGGGCGATTCCGTCACCGCCATCCCCTGGTGGTACCTGTAGGCCAACGAGGGGTCCTTAATAGGACATGATAACAGGATCCTCACGATCTACAGGATTATCCAGTCAATCCTGCAGATCATCGTTATCCTGTCCCTCCTACGGTGACGCTCAAGGTGAATTGCATGGTATCCTTGATGTCGCCTAGGTATCGTATCTCCGGGGCTGTGTACTCCTTCTTCTGCTTTTCCTCTTCCTGCGATTCCTCTTCCATGATGGTCCTCTAGATCTGTTTTTTCTAAAATTTTCGTATGGCCCGTACTCTGCAGGACTCGCTTTTTATCTGGTCGGTACGCGCTCCAGTGCCCAGGTGGACACGGTAGGCCCAGTACTGGTCCTTCTCTGAGGAGCTCCAGTAGGCCGAGGAGCTTAGACTTGCGTTGCTGAGGCGGGCGGAATACAAAGCATAGAGTTCATCCCGGGAGGGTAGGAACCAATCCTCAAGTCCGCCATAGCTGAGGTTGGAGCATAGGGATGCCGCGTAGGTTCCGGTGCCTTGGCTGGTGGCGATGGTTTGGGTGTTCGCGGATCCTGCGCCTATTCCAACATTGTTTACGCCGGTGGTCAGGTAGGTGGATCCGTTGCTCCAGGTTGCGGCTGAGGCCTGGTCGCTGGGAGCTACTTCCAGGTAGCGCCAACCGTCGGAGTAGGAGCCTTTGTCGTAAAACACCACTCCCCTGGCCGGTCCTTCATCCCCCACC
This sequence comes from Candidatus Zixiibacteriota bacterium, assembly GCA_040752235.1. Lineage (GTDB taxonomy): Bacteria > Zixibacteria > MSB-5A5 > GN15 > PGXB01 > PGXB01. Next base: position 5,191 of record JBFMFJ010000013.1, read on the forward strand.
GCCGGCGCCATCACTCCTATGGTCAGGGAGAGGCCTGATGAAGTCACGTTGAGGTCGGAGCTTCCTATCCACGTTGTCTCTCCCGCATTGGCGCCGGCTGTGGCTATGAAGGTCATGAGGCCTGATTCCGATACGCTTATCCTGCCTTTCCAGTAGTCTCCCTGGGGCGCCAGGGCCCCTTGGCCCCGCTGAACCCCGCTCGAATCCAGGACCCTGATCTCCACCCAGCTCACCAGCTGACCCCACCCCGCCCTGGCGCCCAAGGCCCCTTCCCCCAGCCCTCCGATCTGTACACCCACCGCGAACTCCTCGCCCAGTGCGCAGGCCGAAAAACCCACAATCACAAGCGCGATGAGAACAGCTCTCCCCTGTCCAATTGATCTTCCCAATACCATACCAAACCTCTCATATTTTTCTATCGTTTAAGCAATTGATGCTGATATCCCTTAGTATGAACAAAGTTTTTCACTTGTCAATAAGAGGTGAAATCCATGATGCACCGCGGGAAAAGTCAGGGGAAAGCAGGGAAATCCACCAATAGCTCCCCATCCTGTTCATCCTGCCCATCATCGTATCCAGTCCTATCAAAACCCTCCCATCGTCAAATAAGACAGGAGGACATGATCTTCAGGATCAACACGTCAACTCCTGGGGTCTGACCCCTCATTGACCATCCCCCACCAACCAAATTTTCCTGTCGATCCTCTTCCTTCCTGTTCATCCTGTCTCATTCACCCCTGAAACATTTTCCCTTCGAATTTCATGCGGGGCCTATTGCGCCCTGCCGATACTGTACATAGAATGTTCAAACATTGAACATTCGGAGGGCGGAAGCCCGGGAATGGCGAAAAACCTAGTAAAAACGTTCATCATCGTGCAGATTTTCGCGGTTCCTGCCTCCGATCGCTCAACGACATAGCCGCGCTCGCGAAGTGTCAGCGTGTTTCGGCCGCGATAGGTCGCCTGTGGCATGAAGCCTCAAACCCCCTTGATGCTAAAGAAGTGTCCAAAAATCATTATCAAAACGGTGCATAAAGCAGGTCCCAATGAACGAACTATCTGAAAAATTCCATCAGCTCTTCCAAGAGTCTCCCCAAGGCCAGATAAGGTCTCCCTTGCGAATCTGCCCCCTGGGCGCCCATGTGGACCATCAGGGCGGGCTTGTGACGGGTATGGCCTTGGATGTGAACGTGGATCTTCTTTATTCTCCGGACGATGCGGGCTTTGTGCGCGTCCAGAGCATGGATTTCCCGGATGAGGAGTATTTCCACATCGATAGGGTGCCTGAGATGTTGCCGGGATTCTGGGGCAACTATATTCGTGGCTCCGTCCTGTCCCTGGCAAGGGATTTCAAGCTCAGGAAGGGGTTCAAGGCAGTCATCCGGGGTAGGCTTCCCATGGGCGGGCTTTCGTCCTCCGCGGCGGTCACAACGGCATACCTTATGGCTTTGGCTGATGTGAACGGCCTGGATATTTCCCAGGAAGCTTTGATCCAGTACAGCCATTGGGTCGAGACGGCTTTCATCGGCCTAAAGAACGGGATCCTGGACCAGTCTTCCAACATCCTGAGCCGGGACGGATTCTTGATGAAGATGGATTGTTCGACCAATGTGTGGGAGCTTGTGCCCAAGAATCCTTCCATGCCGGATTTCGATGTGGTGATAGTGAATTCCGGATTCACCAAGGCGCTCATCGGCACGGACTACAATAACAGGGTGGACGAGTGCAAGATCGCCGCCTCCCTTTTGGAGGAAGTAGCCCGAGGAAAAACCACCCCTTACAAGGACATAAAGCTTAGGAATGTTTCGCCCAAGGAGTGGTTGGAGCCCCGGGACGCTCTGCCGGGGCGGTTTTTCCGCCGAGCCAAGCACTTCTTCACGGAGAACCAGAGAGTTTCCGACGGGGTGGAAACCTAGAAGTATGAAAATTTTAAGGCTAAATATAAAGAATGCATTAAGGTTTCAATTTCTCATAATTTGAGAGCTTGATAATCTATGACCTATGTAATGGTAATAAAAACCCTAACTCATTAGATTTTAAGTAAATAAATTTTTTAAATGGAGCTGCTATGCTTACTAATAGTACAATTTTAATTACTGGCGGAACGGGTTCTTTCGGAAATACATTTGTGCCAATGACTTTAGCGCGCTACAATCCAAAAAAGATTATAATCTATTCACGTGACGAGATGAAACAGTGGGAAATGGCTAAGAAGTATACCGGCGATAGCAGGGTGCGATTTTTTATCGGTGATGTTCGTGATCGTGATAGATTATTTAGAGCGCTCAACGGTGTCGAATATGTTATTCATGCTGCTGCTACAAAAATTGTTCCAACTGCAGAATATAATCCTTTTGAATGTATAAAAACAAATGTTAATGGTGCAATGAATCTCATCGATGCTTGCCTCGACCGGAAGGTTAAGAGAATCGTGGCTTTATCAACCGATAAGGCTTCGAGCCCGATTAACCTGTACGGAGCTACGAAACTGTGTTCGGATAAACTATTCATAGCTGCTAATTCGTACGCCGGGAGCCAGGACACTAGGTTTGCTGTGGTTCGTTACGGAAATGTTATGGGTTCTCGAGGGTCGATTATTCCATTCTTCCTATCCCTGAAGGGTAATGAGGAACTTCCAATAACAGACGAACGGATGACTAGGTTTATGATTTCTCTTGAACAAGGAGTAGAACTTGTGTGGCATGCTTTTAATGACATGGAGGGGGGTGAGATCTATGTCAAGAAAATTCCTTCCATGAAGGTAATCGATATAGCGCGCGCAATTGCACCTGAGGTCAAACAAAAAATCATTGGAGTAAGGCCTGGTGAAAAGCTTCACGAACAGATGATAGGGCTGGAGGATGCTTTATCAACCTATGAATATCAGGAGCATTTTAAGATTTTACCTTCTATACATGAATGGAATAAAGATTTTAGAAGGATAAAAGATGGGAGACTTGTCCCTGAAGGTTTTACCTACTGTTCCAACAATAATAAAGAATGGATGACCATCCAAAAGTTACAATCCTGGATAAAGGATAATCAACACAAGGTAGGGAATTTATGAGCGAATCACAGAAGCCCTTCCTTTCTTACGGAAAACAATGGATTGATGATGAAGATATTGCTGCTGTCTTAAGAACTTTAAAATCTGATTACCTAACGCAAGGACCAGAAGTCGAACATCTTGAAGAAGAAATCAAAAAAATTACAGGTGCCCGCTACTGCGTGGCCGTTTCGAATGCAACAGCTGCATTACACATCGCCGTTTCTGCATTAGAAATTATGCCTGGACTTGAAGGAATCACATCCCCAATAACCTTTGTCGCTTCTGCCAATTGTCTTCCCTACAATAAGCTGATTCCGATTTTTGCTGACATTGATGATAAAACATATTGCATTGACCCTTCAGAGATAGAAAAAAAAATCGGACCAAAGACGAGGGTCCTCGTACCTGTTGATTTTGCCGGCCAGCCTGCTGATATGGCTGCGATAAAAAAAATTGCGGATAAATTTGAACTGAAAGTTGTAGAAGACGCGGCGCATGCAATTGGTTCTTATTACCCCAACGGAAGCCCCGTAGGTTCCTGTGCTTTTTCGGATATGACAATATTTTCCTTTCATCCTGTTAAAACCATTACAACTGGAGAAGGAGGTATTATAACTACGAATGATGAAGAACTTTTTAATAAGCTACTGCTCTTAAGATCTCACGGCATCGTTAGAAATCCCTCACAGATGTCAAAAAATCCCGGACCTTGGTATCACGAAATGGTTTCGCTTGGATACAATTACCGAATGACAGACATTCAGGCTGCACTAGGCACAAGTCAGCTTAGGAAGCTTGAGTTCTTCAAAAGGCGAAGGAAAGAAATCATCTCACAGTACAATAAAGCCTTTTCATCTCTGCCTCATGTGAGAATACCCTACGAAGCTCCAATGGCAGACAGTTGTTTCCATCTCTATGTTGTAAGGCTTGATTTTAATGCTATTAAGAAGAATCGAGCTGAAGTTATGTCTGAGTTACTTAATAACGGGGTTGGAACACAAGTTCACTATATACCAGTTCCATTGCAGCCTTTCTATAGACGAGAATATGGTTACAATGAAGGTGATTTCCCGATTTCTGAGCGATATTACCAGGAAGCTTTGAGTTTACCTTTGTATCCAAGAATGAGCGATAATGATGTATGCAGAGTAATATCTGCTCTAGCAACAATAGTCTCTTAGGGATTAGTAAAGCATAAAGAATTTACGATGTAGAATCCCTTTCGTTAATATTAGTAAATTAGTATAAAATTAAAATGCGATTACAATCTAATTTAATAAAAGTGATATAGAAGTAAATCAATTTTTTGAAGCAAAAAATTTAAAGTATTATAGGTAATATATTATTATATCATATATAGTTGAAGTCAACTCATTGCGAGTTTGTCAAAAAGGGCATTATAAAGTACTTATATTCTTCATACTTGAGGATTTACGATCCGTTCGGAAGAAAAAATATTTGGTACTCGACCGAATTTTTCAGCTATTTTAATCAAATACTTGTTATTTCTAAACGTTTAATATCGATAATGAAGTCCGTAAAATATTTCTAGGTAATGTAAAAATTGAATAAAGCTATTATGGTAGAGTTCGAAAGAGTGAGCGGTGTAACTTTGCAGATGGAAAAGTAGTATTATGTGAAATATTAAAGCAGTATTAAAATTATTATACTGTAAACGCTGAGAAAATAAAAAGAATTTGTTGATTAAATGTGTTATAAATTGGTTTAGTTATAATTGTTTATATTGATTTCAATACTATTTATTGTTTCAAAACGGTTTATAATTTCCATTATCGGCGAAAAATAAATAAGAAAAATAGCTGATGGAAATAATTACATCAATGGAGTTGAAAAGATCAAAGATCAAGTAATACAAGTCTTGTGATATTAAACGGTATTTAAAATTTAAATTCTTTTTATAATATAAATTTCTCTCCAGCTAAGAAATTCATTATAACCAGCTTGAAATCTTGCAAAATGGTTTTGATATTTAATTGCGTATATATTAAAACGCTTTTATAAAATATAGATCGAAATACCAAAAGAACTTGGATTCTATTATGATAACTATGAGAGAAGCAAAAAAAGATGATATATTTGATATTTATTGGTTATCTAATGACCCTTCGATAAGAGAAGCGTCACTCGCTTCTGAAAATATATTATTAGATACGCATATTAAATGGTTTTTAAATAAAATAATTGATCCAGATATTATATTTCTTTTGTTCTTCGAAGAAAAAAAATTAATTTCACAAATTAGATTTGAATTAAAAAATGTAGATTTGGCTGAAGTTAGTATTAGTATTGATCATGAATATAGAAATAGAGGAATAGGAAAAGAGTTGCTAACGCAAGCAATTGAATTTGCATCTAAACGATGGAAATTAAAAACAATAAAAGCTGTAATAAAAAAAGAAAATGAACGTTCAAAACGGTTTTTTATAAAATTTGGTTTTAATTATTATAGCCAAGAAAAAATAAATAATTTTGAATGCGATATTTATATTTTTGCTTTATAAAATAAAAGCGTTAATTGAATAATTAAAATATTCATTTTTGATTAATAATTTAAAAAATCTTTTCTAGTACTAATTTAAATTTATTTCTATGGTAATAAAATATCTAGAACTTAAGCACTATTAAATTGGAAAAATAATAATACTATATACTGTTAAACTTAAATTAAAATCAAAAATATAGGAAAATATTAATAGTATAAGATCATCCTACCTTAAGGTTAGGATTAGCCTATAAAGAATATTGAGAGACAATATGCGCAACTTAGCTATTATTCCAGCCAGAGGTGGAAGTAAACGAATCAAAGATAAAAATATTAAAATATTTCTTGGAAGTCCAATTATTACTTACACAATTAAAGCAGCACTTGCTTCTAACTGTTTTGATGAAGTTATGGTGTCGACAGACAGCTCAAAAATTGCCGAGATCGCAATAGCTCATGGAGCGAAAGTCCCATTCATGCGATCAGTTGAAAACTCTAATGACCATGCCAATACTGCTCAGGTAGTCATTGAGGTTTTAAACCAGTATAAAAAAATTGGAAAAAGCTTCGAATACGGATGTTGTTTGTATCCTACTGCTCCATTTATAACAATTGATAAAATTTGTGCTTCTTTTGCGAGGATTAAAGAAAGTGGAGCGCCATCGGTTATCCCAATTGTTCCCTTCTCTTATCCTGTGCAAAGAGCAATACGGATTTCCGAAAATGGGCTAGCATTCGTTATGCCAGAATTCTCCCAAACAAGGTCTCAGGATTTACCAAAACTTTATCATGATGCTGGTCAGTTCTATTGGTTCCAAGTCGACAAATTCCTCCAATCCCAAGTTCTACTTATGGAAGGAAGTCTTGAATTTATGTGTGAAGAACTTGAAGTCCAAGACATCGATACCGATGTGGACTGGAAGCTCGCTGAGTTGAAATATCGGTTGATGAATGACATAAAGAAAGCGAAGACAACATGAATAAATCAATTTCCCTAGGACTGAAGCTTTGGTCTACCAATTATACTCTTGCGGATACAGCTTCTGATCTAATAGAAAAAGGATTCTATTCATATATCGAGTTGTTCGCTGTACCAGATTCTTTTCAAGACACCTGCTTTGTTTGGAAACGTCAAAAACTACCGTATGTAATTCATGCTGCACATTCAGCATCAGGCCTAAATTTCTCAAAGGCTGATTCCCGATCCCGGAATTTGCAACTAGCTTCAGAGGCCTTTCGTTTTGCCGATCAGCTTGATGCTGACAAGGTGATTTTCCATCCTGGATTGGACGGGAACCTTGAAGAGACGATATCCCAAATGAAAAGTGTCGTAGATGGGAGGATGCTCATAGAGAATAAGCCAGCCATAGGATTAGGCGGTGAGAAATGTATAGGATCGACTGTTGAGGAAGTGGAAAAAATTATTGATGAGACGGGTGTAGGCTTTTGTCTCGATCTTGGTCATGCTATCTGTGCAGCCAATGTATATCGAGTAGAGCCTTTCTCGCTGATTCGGAGATTTATTAAATTGGCACCTAGAATGTTCCACCTCACTGATGGTTGCTTTACTGGAACAAGAGATTCTCATTTACATTATGGTGAAGGTGACTATCCACTTATGGACTTAGTTAAAATTTTGCCAATTCCAGTAATCTTAACTAATGAGGCGCGACGCTTAAATATGAATGAGCTCTTCGAGGCTATCGAAGATTCCAAATTTTTGCGAGCGATATGGGCAAAGTTGCACCCTAATAATTAAAACCGAGATAAGTATTGGAGAGACAAGGATGCGAGACAAAGTACTAATCGTAGCTGAGATGTCCGCAAATCATGGACAAAGTCTTCAGATCGCACTTGAGACTATCGAAGCTGCGAAAGATGCTGGGGCTGATGCTATTAAAATCCAAACTTATACCCCTGACACTATTACGCTCGACTCTGACAAAGAGTGGTTTCAAATACGACAAGGCACAATTTGGGACGGTAGGACACTCTATGATCTATACAAGGAGGCTTATACCCCTTGGGAGTGGCATCAAGAACTGAAAGCTTGTGCAGAGTCCTATGGCCTATTGTTTTTCTCAACGCCTTTCGACCCTACCGCTGTTGACTTCTTGATTTCTCTAGGTGTTCCAATGCTGAAGATCGCATCTTTTGAGATCACGGATATACCCTTAATTAGATACTCGGCATCCAAGGGATTACCATTGTTAATCTCCACTGGTGTTGCATCTTTGGGTGACATTGCAGAGGTTATGCGAGTATGCTACGAGGTTGGGAACCATGATGTCACTCTCTTGAAGTGTACATCTTCTTATCCTGCAAAACCGGAGCATATGAATCTAAAAACAATTACTAATATGCGTGATACTTTCGATGTTGATGTTGGGCTCTCTGATCATACAATGGGCTCATCTGTTGCGGTCGCTGCTGTAGCCCTTGGTGCCTGTGTAGTCGAGAAGCACTTCATATTACGAAGATCCATTGGAGGACCTGACGCTTCTTTTTCAATGGAGCCGACTGAATTCCGTGATATGGTAAGGGATATACGCATTGTTGAGAGTGCGTTGGGTAAGATCAGTTATAAAATTATGCCAGAGAATATACGTAACCTAGAGTTTCGGCGTTCGCTATTTGCAGTGCGAGATATCGCAGAAGGCGAGAGCTTCACTATGGAGAACGTGCGATCTATAAGGCCTGGATACGGGATGCACCCGAGGTACCTTGACAATTTATTAACTCGCACAGCTCGGCGGGCGATTTCAAGGGGAACACCGCTGAGTTGGTCGGATATTTGTTAGCAGTGGAGGATAATATGTTAAAAATGAGGAAGATAAAGATTAATGATCTCAAACTGATAATGGAGTGGCGCATGCAGCCAGATGTAACCAAGTATATGTACACTGATCCGGTTTTAACAATAGAAGGTCAACGATTATGGCTTCAGAAGATATCTGCTGATGAATCAGTTAGGTACTGGATAATCAATCTCGATGGTGTCGACATCGGCGTACTTAACCTAGTCAATATCGACAATGTGAATAAACGCTGTGCATGGGCATATTACATTGGATTTACTGAGTCACGCGGTAAGGGTCTCGGTAGACAATTAGAGTGTAATGTCTACGATTATGTTTTCAATAAACTGGGCATGGAAAAGCTATGTTGTGAAGTCTTTGCTTTCAATGAAAAAGTTGTGCAGATTCATGAGCATTTTGGATCCCGTAGAGAGGGTTATTTTAGGAAACATATACAAAAGAACGGGGAGTGGTATGATGTTGTCGCTATGGCGATTTTAAAAGAAGAGTGGGTGACTATCAAGAATGGGATTGATTTCATTGAATCTGAATTCGAGTGATCGAGAGATATAGAATCTTTCCAATATTAAAGTAGTTTATAGGATAGAAAATAATATTACTTTGTAAACTTTATATATTATTTTGGATAAATAATAGGTAATAAAATATTATATCATATATAGTTGAAGTCAACTCATTGCGAGTTTGTCAAAAAGAGCATTATAAAGTACTTATATTCTTCATACTTGAGGATTTACGATCCGTTCGGAAGAAAAAATATTTGGTACTCGACCGAATTTTTCAGCTATTTTAATCGAATACTTGTTATTTCTAAACGTTTAATATCGATAATGAAGTCCGTAAAATATTTCTAGGTAATGTAAAAATTGAATAAAGCTATTATGGTAGAGTTCGAAAGAGTGAGCGGTGTAACTTTGCAGATGGAAAAGTAGTATTATGTGAAATATTAAAGCAGTATTAAAATTATTATACTGTAAACGCTGAGAAAATAAAAAGAATTTGTTGATTAAATGTGTTATAAATTGGTTTAGTTATAATTGTTTATATTGATTTCAATACTATTTATTGTTTCAAAACGGTTTATAATTTCCATTATCGGCGAAAAATAAATAAGAAAAATAGCTGATGGAAATAATTACATCAATGGAGTTGAAAAGATCAAAGATCAAGTAATACAAGTCTTGTGATATTAAACGGTATTTAAAATTTAAATTCTTTTTATAATATAAATTTCTCTCCAGCTAAGAAATTCATTATAACCAGCTTGAAATCTTGCAAAATGGTTTTGATATTTAATTGCGTATTTGTAAAACCCTAATAAAAATATGTAAAATTAATAATATTAACAATTTCAAATATCGGAGGTAAGCATGAAAGGAATTATTCTTGCAGGTGGTTCAGCTACTAGGCTTTTTCCAGTAACCAAGGCGATTTCTAAGCAAGTTCTTCCAATATATGATAAACCGATGATCTACTACCCATTATCTGCACTAATGCTAGCTGGAATTAGGGAAGTACTGATTATTTCAACACCTAGAGATCTTCCGATTTTTAAATACTTATTTGGATTGGGCAATCAAATCGGGATGAGTTTCTCATATATGATTCAAGAAATTCCTAGGGGCTTGGCGGATGCATTCATAGTTGGTAAAGATTTCATAGGAAAGGACAATGTAGCTTTAGTTTTGGGTGATAATTTGTTTTATGGATCAGGTTTTTCTGCATCTGTCGAAAGGGCGGCAGCCAATGAAAATGGGGCTACGATATTCGGATATTGGGTTAAGGATCCACGATCGTATGGCGTAGTAGAGTTTGATGAGACAGGTAAACCGTCATCTATTGAGGAGAAGCCCATACATCCAAAATCACACTATGCAGTCCCGGGACTATATTTTTACGATAACGACGTTATTGAAATAGCACAGAACGTAAAGCCTTCCGCACGTGGAGAAATTGAAATCACATCTATTAACAATGAATATTTAGCAAGAGGGAAGCTAAAGGTTGAAATTCTTAGCCGTGGTCTTGCTTGGCTTGATACGGGAAGTTATGAGGGTTTATTAGAAGCTGGTAATTTTATAGCGACAATACAAAAGCGACAAGGCCAGTATGTGGCGTGTATTGAAGAAATTGCTTATCGAAAAGGGTGGATCGACAAGGAACAATTATTGAAGACTTCTGATAGTATTAAAACCGATTATGGGGAATATTTACGATATTTGGCAATCGATGAGGTTAAATAAATATGCCTTTCTCCATAATGCCAGGACCTATGAAGGGTTTATTTCTTATTCAACCTAAGATTTTTAATGATTCTCGTGGATACTTTATAGAGACATGGAGCCAAAAGGCATTAGAAAATGAAGGGCTAAAAGTGGGTTTTGTACAGGATAACCAATCAAAATCAGTAAAGGGAGTGCTTCGAGGATTACATTTTCAAAAGAAATTTCCTCAAGGAAAGCTCGTTCGAGCAATACAGGGTGAAATATTTGATGTTGCGGTTGATCTTCGGAATTATTCTCCGACATACGGTAAATGGTATGGGACTGTTCTTTCCGGGAAGCTGCAGAATCAATTTTATATTGCGCCTGGATTTGCTCATGGTTTTTTAGTTCTTTCTGATGAAGCTGTATTTGCATATAAGTGTACCGATTACTATCACCCTGAGGACGAAGGAGGAATATCCTGGAGTGATCCAACTTTAGATATTAAATGGCCTAAACTTAGTATACGTCCTTCCTTATCTAATAAGGATATTGATTTACCCCAGTTTGATCCAAATACAAAATACTTTATCAGTGAAGGTAATTTAGTATGATTTGGCTTATAGGAAGCAATGGTATGCTAGGGAAGGAGCTAGCAAAGATTCTCGCAGAAAAAGGAATCGTATTTCGCGGTACCGATAGAGAGGTGGATATTCGGGATCTCGGAATTCTTAGAAGATATGCATCAGGGGAAAAAATTCAGTGGATTATTAACTGTTCTGCTTATACTGCAGTGGACAAGGCGGAAGAAGAAGAAGATCTAGCTCATTCGATTAATGCAACAGGAGCTGGTAACATTGCACAAGTAGCCAATGAAATTGGCGCAGTCATGATCCATATTTCTACTGATTATGTATTTAAAGGCGATGCTACATTTCCATATCTTGAAAGCGATCTGGTTAATCCCCAAGGAGTTTATGGTAGAACTAAAGCAGAAGGAGAATATTTGGTTATTAATAAATGTCCTAGAAGCTTCATTTTAAGGACATCCTGGCTCTACGGTAAGTACGGTCAAAACTTTGTAACTACAATGCTTCGGTTAATGAAAGAAAGAACTGATATTACAGTAGTAGCGGACCAAATAGGTACTCCAACGTGGACTTTCGACCTTGCAACAGTTATTATTTCAATAATTGAACAAAAATATATTAATTATGGTATTTATCACTATTCTAATAGGGGCGAAACTACTTGGTTCGAATTTGCATGTGAAATCCAGCGACAAGCGAAGTATTTAGGACTCCTTACACATGATTGTCATATTACTCCTATATCCAGTGAACAATACTTTTCTAAAGTAAAACGGCCTGCGTGGTCTGTATTGTCAAAAGAAAAGATTATAAAAAACTTTAGGATAAATCCTCCAGAATGGAAAATGTCTTTAAGTTTTTTTCTAAATGAGTTATTACTTAATGAATTTAATATTAAAAGTATTAGCAGTAATAAATAAAATTCTAAATAGAGCACCATCTTGTTAGAATATTTAGTTCGTATTATCTGCCAGTGGTGAAGCAAAAATCACATTATTTTTGAATTAAGAGGAGATATTTTTTTTCGATATAATTGTACTTTCGAAGTACTCGTATAACTTTGTTCTAAAGGTTTTTATTTCTGCTGATATAATGAATTTTATCAATAGAATATCTGAATAATTTATTCAATAATTATGAAATAATCGTAACTGCTATCTGTTTCAGTATAAACAAAGTTATCTTGAGTAATTTACATTTATTCGTACATTTTGGTTCTGTCTTGTTGTTTTCCATAGCTACTATTAAAGCTTTCTAATTAAAATATACCCTTCAAAGACTAATAGTTAATGCATTGATTAAACATAGTAATCCTTTACGAACTCTAACAAAATAAATTTATTGATGTTGATTTCGATTTAAAATAAACTTTCAATTTATTTAGAAAAGATGAATGCAATGACTTAAAATATATTGATAAAAAGAGTAAGCCAAATTGATAAAATTGAAAGAATACAGGCAACTGCACAAACAGATAAAAAATATTCAACTAGGTGTATTTATTCATTATTCTTTTCCAGGAATTACTGTTATTCATAAGTCCAGGTAGTATAAGACTATAGGTAAAACATACCTTGAAATGTTAATGAATTTAAATGTAAATTGAAGAAGTAGATTTTAATAATAAAAAATATTGAAAAAAGGTATTATTGATTAATAAAAAATTCATTAATAAAATACAAAATCTAATTTAATAAAGATAAAAATAACATTTGGAGCAATAATAATGGTTTTAAATAAAAATATATTTATTGATTTCTATAATTAAAAATTTACAGAAATGCTACTTTATCAATAAAAGGAATATGCTTATGAATAAAATATTATTTATATTCGGCACTCGTCCAGAAGCTATAAAAATGGCTCCATTAATACTCGAATTTAAAAAGCATTCTGATTTTTTTAATATTGAAATATGTTTAACCGGACAACATAGACAAATGCTCGATCAAGTAAATGGATTTTTTGGAATTATTAGTGATTATGATCTTAACTTAATGACACAAAACCAATCTTTAGCTGAATTTACAGCTCGTTCAATCGAAAAATTAGATCCCATAGTCAAAAGTTCAAAACCAAATCTTATATTTGTTCAAGGTGATACAACAACCGTACTAGCTGGAGCTTTAGTTGCATACTATAATAAAATTCCAATTGCACATCTTGAAGCAGGATTAAGAAGTGGGAATAAATATTCTCCTTTTCCTGAAGAAATTAACAGAAAAATCGCTGCGCAACTTTCAGAATGGCATTTTGCTCCAACTTTAGGTACTGCTGAAAATCTAAAAAAGGAAGGTATTAATAAAAATATTTTTGTAGTTGGTAATACAATAATTGATGCACTATTACTTGGATTAAAATTAATAAAACAACAAGATGAAATTGAATATAAAGAATACTTTAAATTTTTAAACTTTAATAAAAGAATTGTTCTAATAACTGGACATCGAAGGGAAAGTTTTGGCCTTGGGTTTGAAAATATATGTTACGCTATTAAGGATTTAGCAAATACTTTTTCTAATGTAGAGTTTGTTTACCCAGTACATCTTAATCCAAATGTTAGAGATCCTGTAAACCGTATTCTCTCGGGCTGTAATAACATACATCTTATTAAACCGCTAGATTATCCAAAAATGATTTGGATAATGGATAAATCTTATTATATATTAACAGATTCCGGTGGTATTCAAGAAGAGGCGCCAGCTCTTGGAAAGCCTGTACTTGTTATGCGAGAAGTAACAGAAAGAATAGAGGGAGTGGAATCTGGTAGTGCAAAATTAGTAGGCGTTAATCGCGAGAAAATTTATAATGAATCGAAGATACTTCTTAAGAATAAGATGGTATATGAAGAGATGTCTAAAAAAAATAATCCTTATGGAGATGGAAAAACAAGTGAACGTATAGTAACAATACTATTAGAGTATTTTAAAAATCATGAGGAAATATATAGTTAACTACATGTAAAAAATTTGTAAAAGATCTATTAGTATTTTTAATTAAATAAATATTTTATAATACGTATTTATATTGAAGCCGTAATGTTAAAATATTTTTTATTTATTATAAATGTACAATTACTAAATAAAATAAACTTAACGATTATATTTTAATCCAAATATTATCCATTAATCTTAGATTATATTAGGATTAATTACAATATTATCCGATTTATTTATATCAAGCATTTATATATGTAATCAAATAAATATTTTGTAAAAGTTGTTATATCTATTCAGAATTACAGAGCTTAAATACATTTTTCCTAAATATATTTTTACTTATTTGTATAATATATAAACAGAAATTATATAAAAGTTGATATTTTTATTTTTTAAAATATTTTTTTTCACTAACTTTCTGTAAAATGCAGGAGAAAGTTAATATTAGAAATTGTAACAACGTAGTTATATATAACCATATTATATATTAAGGAAAATAAGTATATAAATTTTTGATAATTTATATTAAAGTTAATTAATTAGATAAACATACGAAGAATAATATAATGCAGATATAAAAGAATTTAGTTTTATAATTTAGAAGGTATTATGAAAATATTATTATTTGGAAATTCATTTTGGTCTATGTATAAATTTCGTGGAAATTTAATTAAAAACTTTCTAGAATTTGGAAATATTGTATATGTTATTTCTCCTAATAATGATGAAACGATACCGTATATAAAAATTAAGGGTGTAATTGATATAAAGGTAAATTTAAAGAGTAAATCAAAAAATATTTTAACAGAATTGAGATCTATTATTGATATACGAAAAATTATTAATCAAATAAATCCAGATATATGCATATTATATACAATAAAACCTATTGTATATAGCTTAATAGTAAAAAATTCCAAAATTAAATATATTTCAGTAATTCCTGGACTAGGGTCAATGTTTAAAAAAGGCTATTTAAAAGTTATATTTAATAATATATATAAGTTGATATTAGATAGATCAAATAAAATTATTGTACTAAATGAATTCGATAAAAATTATATTAAGAATATTGTAAGAAATAAAAATAAAATAATACTAATTCCGGGTGAGGGCATTGATGATAAGTATTATTCTTTTAATATAAATAATAAAAAAATACAACGATTTATTTATATTGGCAGATTAATAAAAGAGAAAGGAATAGAAGACTATTTAGATTCTGCAATAATTGTAAAAAATATTTATAAAGAGATAGAAATGGCAATATTAGGACCACTTGATCGTCTGAGTATAAAAAAATTAGGGAAAAAGTATAATGACATTATTAATAATAAAAAATATATTAATTATCTTGGAGTAGATAAGGATTCAAAAAATATATTATCAAAATATGATGCAATTGTTTTGCCGACATATTATAACGAAGGTTTACCGATGGTTATTTTAGAAGCTGCAAGTATGGGTAAGTTAGTACTAACAACTAATAATAGGGGATGCAATGAAATTATTAAAAATAATATTACTGGAATACATATAAATAAAAAAGACCCTAAGAATATAGCGGATACAATAATAAAAATATATGAAGGAAAATATAGAAATGTTGATAGTATAATTAAAGCCGCAAGAAGTGAAATTGAAGATAAATACTCTTCAGATATAATAGTATCAGTATATAATGATATAATTAAAAAATTATATGATGAAAATTTACATAATTGATTTTTTATTTTCGCCAGGACATAAAAACTACAATGATCGTATGATTGAAATTATAAATAGTGTAGCAAGTAAGAATATAAAAATTGAAAATAGAACAAATTTTAAATTATTACTCAAAAATAAATATTATATCAAGATAATAAATATATACTTAGTAATAAAATATTCTATTATATCTCAACTATGTAATAAAAATGTTTATATAGTATTATCATATGACTCTCTAATTGTAAATAAATTGGGTTTTTTTAATAATAATGTATTCTTAATCAATCATTATAATATTGATTATAATGATCAAAAAAGGATAAAAACACAATATCCAAAGTGGAATAACATTGTTTTGGAAAAAGAATTTATAACACCTTTTAAAAAATATATTAAAAGTGAAATATACTATTTGCCATATCCTATCAAAGAAAATACAGAAAAAAGTAGTTTTGAAAATAATCAAATATTTATTCCAAAATATTTGAACGTATATGAAGAATTTATTATTGAATTAAGCAAAAAATATAATCTAATAATTAAGAACAAAATAAATAGTAAACTAAGTTTAAATATATGTAGTAAAAAATATTTTAAT
>JBFMFJ010000014.1:0-21287 GCA_040752235.1 Candidatus Zixiibacteriota bacterium
AAAAGAATACCCGATGTAGCCGGAATATTGTAGCTTTCGCGGTAGTTCACAGTGATAAAATGGCCGTACACCTTCGCCACGCCATAGGGCGAGCGCGGATAAAACGGCGTTTGTTCGGTCTGAGGTACTTCTCTCACCTTACCGAACATCTCCGATGATGATGCCTGGTAAAAATGAATTTTCTTGTTCAGGAGGCGGATCGCCTCGAGTATCCGTGTCACGCCAAGAGCATTAAAATCGCCGGTCAACAGCGGCTGATTCCATGAGGTTGGCACGAATGACTGCGCCGCCAGATTGTAAATCTCATCCGGCCTGGTTTCCTCGATAATATGAACAATCGAAAGCTGATCCAGTAAATCAGCCTGAATCAGATTAATTTTCTCGCGAATATGATCGATACGCAGGAAGGTTTCGGTCGATGACCGCCGAACCATTCCATAGACTTCATAGCCTTTTTTCAGAAGCAGTTCGGCCAGGTAGGAACCGTCCTGCCCGGTAATTCCGGTAATTAATGCCCGCATAACTAGCTCCCGCAATATGCTTTAAGATTTAAGTCCGAATATAAGAAGTTACAATTTAATGAGCAAATGGTTTCAGGAGAGGAAAAAGAAAATGAAATTTGATACAAGAGTCGATTAAACCAGCTTCAAATACGGCACGGCGTTGACATCGAGTTTTGAAGGGCCGTCAAGCTTATATCGCATATATCCCGCGGCAGCAATCATGGCGGCATTGTCAGTGCATAACGCCGGTGGCGGAAAAAAGAACCGAACCCCGATTTTGCCCAGCTTTTTCTGCATCAGTTCCTTAAGCCGACTGTTGGAAGCCACCCCGCCCGACAATGTCACGGCCTCAATTTCGCATTCCTCCGCGGCCCTAACCGATTTTACCACCAGAACCTCCAGCGCGGCCTCCTGGAATGAGGCGGCAATGTCCGCCCGGTGAGCCTCAACATCCTTTTGATCAAGCTTTCCGATATGCAGCGCCACAGCGGTTTTAAGCCCGGAATATGAAAAATCGAAACTTTCTTCCTTAATAACTCCGCGAGGAAACCGGAAATATTTGCGGTCGCCAATCTTACCCAGGCGGTCGATCTCGGCCCCGCCCGGGTAGCCAAGCCCAAGTAGCTTGGCGACCTTATCGTAGGCCTCACCCACCGCGTCGTCTTTGGTCTGTCCAAGCAACTGGTATTTTCCGAAACCATCCACGAGCACCAGAGAGGTATGCCCGCCTGAGATTATCAGAGTCAGGTGTCTTTCGGGAAGATCCTTATGGATTATAAAATTGGCCGCGATATGCCCTTCCAGATGATTTACCGCCACGAAAGGCTTGCTGTGGCCAAAAGCCAGTCCCTTGCCGAAATTAAGGCCGACCAGAAGCGCCCCGACCAATCCGGGGCCATAGGTGGCGGCCACCAGGTCGATTTTCTCAGGTTTGACATTGGCTTTCAGAAGGGCCTGCTCATAGACGGTCACTATGGCCTTGAGATGCTCCCGGCTGGCTATTTCGGGAACAACTCCCCCGAAGCCGGAATGAATCAGCTGACTAAGAATAATATTGGATAATACCTGCTCAAAATCCCGGACGACCGCGACCGAGGTCTCATCGCAGGATGTCTCAATGCCAAGTGTAATCATCGTATTTCAGAAATCTTTACGGAATCGGCGGATTTATCGATAAGAGTAATTGAAGGCGGCAGGATGATCTGAACCGGGACATAGCCGCCGCTGTCAACAAGGACATAATCGGCGATGGCGGAAATCATGCCCGCCGTCAGGCTGTCCACATCCTCAGCCTGGCCGGCGACCTGAACGTCCACCAGGGCCGGAGTAAGATTGAATTGTCTTAATCTTGGAGCATTTATCAGGTCGATGGCGATTCCCGGGAAGACTCTGCGCCGAACCGGGCCGACCGTGATATAAACGTCAACCGAATCCGGTTTAAAAGTAAGTCCGTAAACATCGCCTGACACGAGTCCCAGCTTTTTGGAGAAGCTGTTGCGGGCGTTTTCCAGGACTTCAACCTCAGTTTGCACGAATTCCAGCGTGCCCACCTGCCGGTTCGGACCGCTGACACTTACCGTACCCGGTACGATCGAATCGCTGCTGTAAATTGAATAACCTTCATCCGGAACGACAGTCAGCCGGGATTTGATCGGCAGTTCCCGGGTTGCCTTTCGATCGCATGTAAAATAGACTTCACGCGGGCCGACGACATCAACCAGTGTTACTTTATCGGCCTTTACCAGACTGAGGTTGACCGCGGAAACTTCGACCTTGAATCGTCCGACATGCGTGCGATCGGCGGAGAGCTTCAAGCCTCTTTTCTTCCAATCGGTGCGTAATAGTGTCTTGCCCGTTGCGGAGACGACAACCGTGATGGAATCGGGAGGCGCTTCGGTCAGAACCAGATTCTCATCGATACCGATCTGAGTCAACGGTAAAGTATATTGGTACTGATAGACCTTGTCGGTGGCGACATGGAACCACAGCAGTATCGCCAGCACCAGGGCAGCCAGCTTGACCCAGAGGTTGTCAAAAAGTCCCGGTAGTCTCATCACTTGCTTGACACGGCTAATGGTTTACCATAGCTGATTTCACCGTTATCGATTCTCAATGAAAAGCCGCACTCAGGATTGGTGCATACCCATGCTTTGTACTTTATCGTGGCCCCGTCACGGCCATAATCGGAAAGCGGCAAAAGGCGGCCCTTGTTGCACTTCAGGCAAAGAGGAAATTCAAGTTCTGACATACTCCACCCTTCTATCTACTCGTGTTATCCCTGTTTTTCAACACTGTCAGACGATCCAAACGACCGGAAAGGTCATGCTCGATTATAATGTCGGCCCGGATACCGTTATTCAGGTGGATGGGGTGAATCTCCTGTGGATGATCCACCGACACCTCCAGATCGGGCTTTTTCGACACATAATCGTCGCTATTACCCCAAAAAAACTGCAATTTACCTTTTCCGTCGGAAAATACAAGATCATTTAAATTATCGCCATTATAATCTGCCGACCATTCTACAAAGACTTCGATCGTCGGCTGCGGGTTATCGAAATCGAAACGGAATTCATGCTGCAGCCGACGTACCGGCTCATTATCCGGAAGGCCGTTTTCGAACGGATAAATAAGCAGGTGCAGATCGGCCTTTTTCATTAAAAACATCTTTGTTGCCGCCAGGGCGCCAAGCTCCACGGCCGGGACAACCATATCCGACCGGCCGTCATGATTGTAATCACCAATCATCAGGTTGCAATGCGAATCGGATAGAGTGATTTCTTTGCTCGGTTGGTTTCCGATCCGGCCGTCACCCCCGGCGAGGTATATACATATTTTGGTTTCGGTATTGGTTATCCCGCCCAGCGTATTGGAGACAATAGCATCAAGCTTGCTATCCCCGTTGCAGTCAATCAGGACGCTCTCAAGATATCCATTGCTGTTAACGGGATAAAAATCAATATCCACGTCGGGTCCCTGGGCAAAATTCCCGCTTTGATCCTGGAAGAAATAACACAGATTATTGCTCCATAATAAATACAGATCATTCAGACCGTCACCATTGCCGTCACTGATATAGATTTGAGCCAGACTGACGCCGAATTTCGCATTCCTGCCGCCGCGGAAACGCTTGATGCTTTTGTGGAAGTTGGTACCGCGAATCGGGGCCGAGATATTATTCAATATGACATACCTTCCGGCGTCCCCTTTCTCGAAAACGGCGTACCCTGACGCATTCGGGATTATTATCTGCGGTCCTGTTCGGGGATTGATTTCGAATATAAACGGTTCGACGATAATACCGCTGAATTGCGGAATGGCAAAAATGGTCTTATGATTGATAAAGGGTTCGGGCGTCGATAAGCCGAGATTGGGAGTGAAAGTCAGCTTCCTGACGCCGTCGGCATCGATTACATAAATCTCGGCCCGGCCGTCGCGGTCAATGTCGGCAACATCGATCTGGGCCGCGCTCGGCGGCAGCGGGACAAGATAATCGGCAACCGTCCTAAATCCCGATGTTCCTTTCTGCAGATACAGACCTATGTACCTGGCGTCCTGATCATCATTCGGAGTATATATGGTGGCAATATCAGTCAATTCGTCGCCGTCGAAATCGGCAGAAAGAAAATCATAAATATCACCTTCCACCTCAAGAGAATATATTTCGAACATATCCTGATCGGCAGCCAGAGCGGGATTATACCCCTTTATGGCAATAAGACCGATAATCAAAATCGGAATAAGAAAATATGATAGAAATCTATTCACTCCAAAGGACCACCCTATAATGCTTCCCAAAAAAGAATAATAAGAAAATATACATTATAGTTCAACAAAAATTGGAAATGACAAATTTGTGGAAAATCAAAGCGCCGGATTTTTATACCAGAAGCGAGTCAGCCCCCTGTCGGTAGCCAGCCATAAATAATCACCGTCAAAAACCAAATCTCTGATGTCATTGGAGATAATACCGTCATTAGTCGTAAAAAGCTGATGGCGCGTTTTTTCACCGTTATAAATCATCAATAAACCATTGCCGGTGGCAACGGCAACCAGCGTATCCGTGGCCGCCACCGCCCTGACGCCGCTATAATTGAGAACTTCCGGATAAACTTCTATAGCCGCGGAGGCGAGGTCGATCGAAGCCAGCTCATTTTCAGCAGTCACCCACATTTTGCCGTCGGCATAATAAAAATCATTGATATGCCAGAATCCGGCCAGCTCATCGGCCGCTAGTCTTCCCATTTTATTTCTATCGAGGCTGTATCTGAAAACGCCGTTGTCGGTTCCTATCCAGATATCATCATCGACTCTTTCCAGGCAATTCACGGTTGCTGACGGGATCATAACCCGTGAGACCTGCTCGGAGGTGTCGGAGTCCATCTCCAGAACACCCAGCCCGAATTGAGTGCCGGCAAACAAATAATTATCGGCGATAAGAACGCTGAGAACGAGATCATCGGGAATACCTGCCCGCCGTGACAACCGCTCTACGAATTTGCCCTCTCTTGCATCAATCACCCAGATCCCTTCAGCAGTGGCGGCATAAAGATAATTACCGTCGGCACTCAGGTCATAGATATCCGAAGCAAATAATTTTCGGTCGCCGGTAAACTCGACATAATCGAAATCGTTATGGCGCCAGTCGAATCCTGTCACTCCCATGCGGTAGGCGCTGTCTATCAGGCCGCCCATCCAGAGAACGCTGTCATTCAGGCAGATGGTCGTTATATCACTGTAAAGCAATCCGAAATTGAGCAGTTTGATCTTGCGATTATCGACATCAGCCCGGGCCGCTCCCAGACCCCATGTTCCGATCCATAGAGTCGACCAGCTGTCGTCAAGAATATCGGTCAGCCTGAATTCACGGCCGTAATCATCGACCAGATAACCACTCGTCATATAGTTGAAACCCCAGGGCGGGAGATAAAAAGGATCGGGCGATAGATGGCGCCCCTGTGTCACCTCATCGGGAAAACCGTCAACTATCCGCCAAGATTGTAACGTTCCGTTATATTCATAATAGCCAAGATCGGTCCTTGCCCAAAGATTGTCATCATCAAAGGAGGCCTTGACATCATAGATCTTCCTGTCATAGAAATCATCGATAGAGGTTAGCGGAAGATCCCAGCGATCATTGATCCTGTCATATCGTATAATTCCATGTGTTGTTCCAAAATTAACATATTGGTAGCCGACGGAAACAGATGTTACATATGAAAAATCCGAATAATTCACGACCAGATCAGGATAAAAGACCGAGGCCGACGGCCGTCCCGCCGCCAGGGCCAGAAGAAATAAAAAGGTGAGTCCGGATTTATTCATGTCATCAACTATCAAAATAACTCAGGACAGCGTGAATTAAAAGGGCTGTCCCGAAAAACATACTTCTCTCGTCCGCAATAAATTCGGGTGAATGCCAGGGTTTGTTGGCATGTATTTTGTCATTTCTGACACCCAGCCGAAACATGGCGCCGGGTACTTTCTGCAGATAGAACGAGTAATCCTCTCCACCCATGGTCTGCGGTGTTATCCCGATATTCTTCTTTCCAAAAAGTGAAGCATAAGATTTTTCCAGAATAATGTTGGCGGAAGGATCATTTTCCAGAACCGGATACCCGGTCAGTATGGATAATTCATACCTGGCGCCCCTGGCCCGACAAATACCGTCCAGCGTTCTTTTTACCAAACGTGGAATGTTCTTTCTGCTATCGGCATCGAGGGCCCGGGCGGTTCCGTTCAACACAACTCTGTCGGCAATAATATTTCGCGCGGTCCCGCCATTGATTGTCCCGAAAGTAATAACAACCGGATCCATCGGATTCAACTCACGCGAGATTATCTTTTGCACCGATTCGACTATCTCGGCGGCCACCGCTATGGCATCGACCGCTCGATGCGGGACGGCTCCATGTCCGCCGACGCCAATGACGGTAATATCGAAATCGGTCACCGATGCCATAGTGGCACCGTCGCGAAGGGAAATCTTCCCGACTGGAAGAGTGGGATCGGTATGAAGTGAAAAAATCATTTTCACATCCGGTTTATTCAGGACCCCTTCTTTAATCATCATCTCGGCGCCTCCGGGAGGTGATTCTTCGGCCGGCTGAAAAATGAATTTAACGCATCCCGGAATCTTATCTTTGAGACGATTCAACACGGCGGCAATACCGAGAACCGTCGCCATATGGATATCATGCCCGCAGGCATGCATAATGCCTGTATTTCTGGATTTGAACGGAGACTGCACCGCCTCGGTAATCGGCAGAGCATCAATATCGGATCGTATGGCGACAGCATTATTTCCCCTGGGGTTTATCAAACCGATGGCACCGGTCTTCATTTTCAAAGGTTTCGTGGCAATTCCCGACTTCTTCAATTGCCGGCTGATGAACTGAGTCGTTTTTATTTCCATATTCGACAATTCGGGGTATTGATGCAAGTGACGCCTTATATCCAACTGATAAGGGAATATTTCTTCGGCGAGACGTTTGATTTCATCAACAGAAATAATCATAATTGAAAACTTGCCTTGCGGATTTTATGGTTTCAACCGGCATTTTTGCCGGCCATACTGTTGTCCTGCCCCATTTTTTTCTCGGCGGACTGTTTGTACTTGTTGGCAAAAAGGTGGGCCAGTCGAAGCGGTTCAGGCATCCGATAATCTGTGAGGCATTCAATGATAACATCCAGAGCATCGCGGATCGTGCATTTGTGGCCTGGTGAAATGAACATCGGCTTCACATTCGATTTTGTCCGATATACAAAGCCGACCTCCACATTCGAGACGAACAGCGAAGTGCATCCTCCTTTCTCCTGAGGAGGGTTTCGATAATCACCGACAAGACTTCTGCGGGCACAGCCAATGGAAGGAATATCGGTTATCAATCCCAGATGAGAAGCCAGACCCAGGCCTCGCGGATGAGCCAGTCCATGACCGGGATATATAACGACATCCGGCCTTGTTTCCAGCCGACTCAAGGCTTTCAGCATAACCGGCCCCTCGCGAAAAGCCAGCAATGCCGGTATATAGGGGAACAAGGCTTCACTCTGGGCAACCGCTCTTTCGTGACTGCTCATTTCGGGGAAATTTAAAGTCACTGCAGCCGCATACAATCGATTGTTCCGGCTGCAAAAGGCAGTATCAACGGCTGTGATCAGACGCGGTTTTTCGAGTTTTACCGATGCGTCCAGTTGAAGTCTCAGTTCATTCTGCAATTTTACAGCATCATTGGGATTCTGAGGCCACTCATGCAATGGCTGAAAGTCCAAAATCAGTCCCCAAATATAAAATTCATACTTTTACTGACTGCGTTTATTATCACAGTTATAAGACCTGAATGCACCTTACCGCCGAATCATAATAGCGGTTTGTGGTAGAGTCTTTTTGGCGCCGATAATAAACAATATTTTGCCTGATTTGTCAATTCCAATAATGAAAACATGCTTTCTTTTTGCAGCAACAACAGAGACAAATACAAATCTTTTTTATTGATTTATACGGCAATAATGACAAAATTATAGCTATGAGATTTCTAATTATATTTATAGTGTTTATTGTCATCGTCTCCCCGGCTGCCGCGGATGGATTTTATCGCTTTTCTGTCAGCGGTGATTATGGATTCGCCACGCTGACGGGCGGTGTTCGCCCATGGTACACAATCGAAGGTTCTTACGGTTTCAAGGTCGATACTTATTTTAAAAACAAATGGCGGATCGGAATGGGCTTTAACAGGTATAAGATTTATGATGACTCATCGGCACACACCGAATTTAAGTTTGGTTCAGATGAGGAATTCAGGCAGAAGATTTGGAAGGGATATGATCTGACTCTATTTTTGAATTATCAATTATTATCGTATTCCGGCAGATTATCGGCCGAGGCCGGTCTTGGGGGGGGAATTGACGTCTGGAGAATTACCGATGCGGCTTCCGACACCACTCTTAAGACATTAGGTGAACGAGGTGAGATGGCCGATCTGGCCGCTACCGAAGTGATTCTGATGTCAAATATTGGTGTTGGTTATCGGATACATCCCCGATTCAAGCTCGGTATCAATTTATGCGCCAACTACTTAACTGGAGCCGGGTTGGAATTCGACAAGACATTCGAGGATCAGCTGAGCAAATGGAATTTTAAGACATCGGTCAGACTTACATATATGTTCGGAATGGGCGGATGGCCGGACAAAATGCCGGTAGGCGGCTCGCAAGGCGTTATCCTGCAACGCGTTTACGAAACAGGGAAAAATGAGCCACAACCCCAGGAGGTTACGGTACCGGCTGAAGACAGGGCCGACAGCGATGGCGACGGCATTCCGGATTATAACGATGACTGCCCCGGCACGCCAAAAGCAGCATATGGACTGGTAGATTTGAGGGGATGTCCTGTCGATGTAGATTGCGACGGTGTCCCCGACTATCTTGACAAATGCCCGGGTAATCAAATCGGCGCACTGGTCGATATATATGGCTGTCCGCGCGACAGTGACAATGATGGTGTTCCTGACGGACTTGATGACTGTCCTGACTCGGATACCGGATTGGCGGTGGATCATACGGGCTGTATTGACCTGACAATACTGGAAAAACCGGTCATACTGAACATAAAATACGAGTCAGGCTCATTCGAAATAGACCGGGAAACACGCGAAAAACTGGACCGGATTTCGCGCCTGTTGCTTAAGGCGCCCGGGGTCAGGGTGGAAATAAACGGATATACGGATAATATTGGCACGGCCGAGGCCAATATTAACTTATCTCAAAAGAGGGCAAATCGGGTTCGAGATTACCTGGTCAGTCTGGGCATAGAAAGCGGCCGCCTGACGCCGGTGGGCAAAGGAGAAGTCGACTTTTTGGTTTCAAACGATACCAGTGAAGGAAGGCAAAAAAACCGCCGGGTGGAACTGGTATTTTTTAAGTAATTATAGTATAAGGAGACTTGCTTTTTCCATCTCTTTTAGATATCTTGACGCGAATCTATTGATGTGGTGACGTCAGGATTCAATGGATTGAAAGGGATATTAAAAGTTGACGTGAATGCTTGGAAGCATATTAATTAGGACTTTCGAAGAGATTAAAGTAAATCATCGGAATTCTATAGCATCCATGTCCTGCAGGTAAAAGCTCATTCAAGTGAAAGGATGATCTTTAGACGCAAGTGGTTGCCGCGAATTATTTTGCTTTTTTATATTGCTTTTTTTAAGCGACTATAGTAGATTTGCCGTCTAAAATGCGTAAGGCTATGAGAATCTTACTGATCACTCAACATTTTCCGCCGGAGCGCGGAGCGGTTCGCAGGCTATTCGAGTTTGCATCGCATTTTAAGGACAACGGTCATGATGTCACAGTCCTGACCGCCATGCCTAATTATCCAGACGGCATTGTCCCGCCGGAATACAAAGGAAAGTTCCATCATCGGGAAGTCATCAACGGCATTGACATCAGACGTTCATGGGTTCTGCCGGCATCCAATGCTCAGCCGAAAAAGAGAATGATCGGTTTTATTACCTTCCTTACGACGGCAATCATTAACAGCTTCCGTATTAAGGGAAAATTCGATCTTATCCTGGCTTCATCACCGCCGGTTACTTCAGCCGTTCTCGGCTATGTTATAAGCCGGCTTCGCCGGACCAAGCTGGTTCTTGAAATCAGGGACCTGCAGCCCGAATCGGGTGAGCAATTCGGCAATCTCAACCGATCGTTATTTACCAGGTTTATAGCCGGTGTCATGAAATTTCTTTATCGGAGAGCCGATCACATCGTTTGCGTCACCGAAGGCATCGAAAACTGGATGAGTAATAATGGAGTCAATCGCCGCCGCCTGACAACAATCAAGTCGGGAGTTGGTTACGATTTCATCAACAGTCATTCCAACGGCATCAGGAAAAAATACGGCTGGGAAAATAAATATCTGGTTATGTTCAGCGGGACGCTCGGATGGGTTCGGCCGCTCGAATCAATTATCGAATCGGCACGTTTGCTTGCCGATGAAAAGCAATATCATTTTGTTTTTGTCGGTGACGGTCAGAAAAAGAACTCATTGGAAAGACTTGCTCGACAGTACAAACTGAATAATATCTCATTTATCGGATTGCAGCCGCTGTCACAGATTCCATTCTATCTTAAATCGGGTGATGTCCTGGTGGAATGCCTTAAGGAAGTCCCGGTCGCCCGGGTGGCTCTGCCAACCAAAATTTTCGAATATATGGCCGCGGGAAGACCGATTGCGTTCGGCTCCTCGGAAGGTGAAACGACCAGACTGCTGGAAAAGGCCGGCGGAGCACTGACTTTCTCTCCGGGGAATCCGGAACAACTGGCCGCTATTATCAGATCTCTCTATAAAAGGGAAATCGATGGTGACGAACTCGGCAGAAAATATCATGAGTACGTCAGCAATTTTCATTCGCGTGATAAATGGGCCGATCGCTATATGAAATTGCTCGAAACCATCGAAATATCCTGATAATCTCTTTTTAATTCAATCGAATATTCAGGCAAGACAATCTTTCTTTATTTATAAAGACTGAAAATCCTGCCATTATATATTTTGTGAATTCTATCGATTTCTTCCGGCTTCCAGACAATCACGGCCATGCGATCGGAAGGCACGAATGCCAGATCTACGGCTCCGATTCGGCGGTATTCCTTTTCAGGCATCCAGAATCCTTTTGTCCCGATATTCTGGAAATACGGCCTGTTTTCTTCTTCGAGATATTCCAGCATCTCGGCGTTGCCATAGAAGACTTTTTTGATCCCGAGCGTTTCGGCATAATCTTTATGAATGGCTACTCCATATGGCTCAATGGTCATTTCGTGATAACGCGCCCGCCATTTCATTAAATCGACCGCTTCGCCGGGAAGCAGCGATGAAAAAGCCACCGCCGGATATTCCTTCCGGTAGTGCCGTGATGAGGCTATCAGCTTTTGATCGGTCAGAATTTTTTGAAGTGTCTGCAGGCCATCCCGGGGATAAGCCGAATCGGAGTTGACGACAGCATGATAGTAATCATACATCGACTCGCCCGGCCAGGCGGTATTGGAAGCTTTGGTCCAGTGGATAATATAATCCTGTAAATAGTCGTCGATTCTGTTATCGACCCGGGACCGATCAATATTCATCCGGCAGCGATGCCCCATATCCTGATATTCAACCATAAATTCATTGATGATTTCCTTGCCGTTTTCGCACGACTCATGAATTAGTTTTTCAAGATTGCCGCCGGGTCGAATTGAAATCGGATACAGGATGTCCGCCTCATATATGATGGCCATGTCACGCAACGGAGGCAGAATATTATCATCGGATTCATTTTGCTCGACTATTTCCCAGTCACAAATTAATGTCTCAAGTCTGTATTGCCGGAGGATATCATCCCTGATACTTTCAACAGCCTGCCCCCTCTCGACCGGTAAATAGATCTTAATATTCGCTTTATGACACGATGTCAGGTAGAGAACAATCTCCCAGGTTTTCATCCCGATTGATGTGAGAGTAGTGCAGTTTCGGGATACAGCATGTCTCACCGCCTTTTGAGTATTAATCACCCATGAATCATTGCCGACCGGCCTGATTCCCTGCCGCGAATTGAGAATAACCGCCTTCATGCAAATGCCGTCCCGGTTCTTATTATTCCCTCTATTGCCAGACAACACCGACAGTTGGTTATCTATATAATATATAAAATTATATATGATTCAAATGGTATATGAAATATATGACTCTGGAGTGATACTCCAAGGTGATTTTATGTTATTGATAAAAACACAAAGAGCGGACCATGTCCGCTCTTATCATATTTGTAGACAATCACTTACGGTTAATATAATTTCACGATATCAGTGTTGCTGTAGTAGAATGTCAGGATATTCTTGAATTGCCGCCCACCACGCGACATCCCGATCGCCCCACACTGACACATTCCGACACCATGCCCATAGCCGCCGCCGGCCAGTTCGACCATTTCGACTTTGCCATTGGCATCTTTTTTGACATTAACTCTGAACCGCGCCGACTGGAGAATCAACTCGGGATTCGAGGAACGTTTGAAGACCCAGCGGATTTTATCGCGACCGAGATCATAACTACCCTGTGTCGTCTGCACCGTCAGTTCGAAAATCCGCCCGCCGGGAGTGTACGATTTGATGTACATATCGGTGATATCGCCGATTCTGATTTCTCTGCCCCGCTCCGATGACATATACTGCTCGATGCGCATTTTCAACTGCTCGGCGGTGTAGGTTTCTTTCCAGTTGTAGTATTTCGACCAGGAACAAAACTCGCTGTCATTGACCGCATGCAGATAGGGTGCCGCTTTCTTGTCCCAGACCTTATCGATATCATCGGTATAGCCGCCGCAGGTGGAATGGTAATAGGCATTGATCAATTCATCGCCGTATTTGATAACAAATCCACGGGTTTCATCGACGGCTTTCGAAACCAGCGGCTTCTCTACTTCGACTCCGTGATACAATTGATCGGTCACATCCGATTTCATATCATACGGCTTATCGGGATACTGCAATAGGTGGCTCATCGAATATGTCCGCGCCGCCACCGCCTGCGCCTTGATGGCCTCGAATTCCGGTTCGCCGACCCAGCCGATTTCGGGCGGAACCACACCCTTGAGGTAATCATCAAGATGAACAATATTGATTAATTCAAGAGTACGGCCGTCCGGCAGAATTTTCATCATGCCGCGGTAGTCAGCGTTGTTGTAACGCAAAAGGCCGTCCTTGTTGCGCGGTGTGATGAGGACCTCATCAAAATGATCTCCAATCTTTCCGCCCCGCATGGTAACATTGAGAGAACCTCTGTCGAGCTGAACCGTGATCGGCTGTGAAGCATAATAAACCAGATTTTTCCCGGCACGGACACATTCGACCGAAACCGGCCTGTTCCCGGAAATGGTCATATCGGTGATCCCGTCCGCCAGCAGGATCCGGACGAACGGCAGCCGGACATAGTTGCCTTCCGATCCTTCCTTGATGGTCGGCACCGCGCCGCATCCCCAGACAATAACTATCAATAGTACAATGGTGCCCCACCGTGAAACATGTTTCACGAAATGATTCAGAAAAGTCGATGCCTTTAAGTTCACTCTTTATCCCTCATCACGGTTGTATGATCCGCCCGGCAACACTGTCACGCGTGGCGCCGGTCACCCGATGTATTCCGGTTCTGATAGACCGGATGGTCATAGCGCCCATGACGGCATAGCATACCGCCTCGAGATAGTCCGGATTAAAACCCAGTTCCCTGATGGAGTGAAACCGGATTCCCTCGAGATTGGCCTCCAGGCGCTTTATCAGAAACCTGTTTTTCAATCCACCGCCGAATAAATAAATATTTTCAATCTTATATGAAAGCAATTTTTGTCTCACGGCTCGCGCGATGGCCGCGGCGGTAAGTTCGGTTGTCGTGGCCAGGATATCATATTTATTCAGGCCGAGTTTTGATGCCGCCTTCAATATTTTGTCGGCGAATTTCTCGCCAAATCGCTCACGGCCGGTCGACGGCCCGAATTTTCCTTTCAGGAAATTATCGGCCATGAGAATCGTCAGCAGCCTGCGCGAAATCTTTCCTTTCGCGGCCAGTCCGCCGTTCCGGTCATATTTTTTCCCGAACAAACGTCCGGCAATTATGTCTATCAGGGAATTGCCGGGGCCGCAGTCGGCGGCATGCATTTTATCGAATGATGTACCGCCCGGGAATAAGAAATAATTCGAGATACCGCCGATATTGATAAGCATCCTGTTTTCACGACTGTCCGAAAAAAGATAATACATGGCCATCGAAGTAATCGGGGCGCCCTCGCCGCCGCGGGCAATATCGGCCTGCCGGAAATCGGCCACGGTTATCAGACCGGTCATAGCCGCAATGGATTCCGGATGTCCCAGCTGCAGGGTCCCGCTTTGTTTGGAACGGTCAACCATTACCTTTCCCGGAAGATGCCGCACCGTCTGCCCATGCGATGCAATCAGGTGCGTTTCTATTTTATTTCTTTTCAGATGACGCGCGAATGCCGCTGTTCGAGAGGCATAGAAGGTCCCCAGTTGCCTGTCAAGCCGGATGACATCATCGATAGAGCCTATCCGGTTATTTATGGCACTATATATTCGAGTATGCAGTTTTTCGGGATAAGATATGGTTTTTCCGGCCATGAATTTTATACGGAATTTCTTTGAATTTAAATTTATCGAAACCGCCGCCAGATCAAGTCCATCGGCCGACGTCCCCGAATTCAGTCCAATTATATTCAGGTTTTTCCTGACAAGCAGTTTGTTTAACATCGTTATAAAATCACGGACGAGGTTATTTTAGATTTTATCCCCGAAATTCTATCCAGAGAAATCGAGATTCTTTCATCATCGATTTCCCCTTTATTGTAGGCATCCTTAAAGTGTGCGACAGCTTCTTTGACCGCCTCAAAATCGGCACCGAACAGCAATATATC
The DNA here is from genome assembly GCA_040752235.1 of Candidatus Zixiibacteriota bacterium. GTDB lineage: Bacteria > Zixibacteria > MSB-5A5 > GN15 > PGXB01 > PGXB01. The sequence goes on from JBFMFJ010000014.1 coordinate 14,960, forward strand.
ATGACCCGCCTTGAAGGCACGAACGGCCCGCTCACCATAGCCTCCGGAAACTTCGATACCCTTCATCAATAGATCATCGGTTATGGCGACGCCGTCGAAATTGAGTTTCTCTCTCAGGAAAAGATTGACGATCATTTCGGATTCGGTCGCGATACGAGAATCAAGCTTGGGCAAAATGATGTGGGTTGTCATTACCATATCGGCGCCGCTGTCAATGCCGGCCTTGAAGGTCAGGGCTTCGCGATTGAGGAACGTCTGCAAATCATAATCGGCGGTGGCCAGACGGTGGTGCGGATCCTCGGTGGCCGCCCCGAGACCGGGAAAATGTTTCAGGCAGGTGAGAAGTCCGTGCCGTTTGGCAATTCTGACCGTATTTTCGACAAACGGGATGACATGCGCCGGGTTTCGGCCAAACGTTCGTCCTTTCAGGCATTCATTGCGGCTGTTCAAGGCAAGATCGGCCACCGGACCGAGAAGAAGATTAACGCCAAGGGAATGCATGTAATATGCGGCGCGGTTGAAATGCTCCATATAGTTTTCCAGATCTCCCCGTTTCCTGAATTCGGAAGCCCCGGGAAATTCCACCGGCACGCCGCGGAAACGGCAAACCCGCCCGCCTTCCTGATCGACAGCAATAAACGGGACACCTTTCGAAACAAGTGATATTTGCCTGATGGTCTCCTCGGCCATTTTATGCGGATTGCAGTTCTTCTCGAACAAAATGACACCGCCGATATTTTCGGATGCAACAAAATCCAAAAAATCGCTCGACGGCTTTTGTTCGTCAAAACCTGCTATGAAAAGTTGTCCGATTCGATCCAGCATATTAAATCACACACACCTTGTTTTTGCCCGAACCCTTGGCCCGATACAACGCCTGATCCACGACTGAAAGAAGTTCCTCGTTCGGCTTGCCGTTCTCCGGGAAGGAGCTGACACCGACCGAGACGGTGACCTTCAGTTCCGGAATACCGTCGCCGCCGCCGAACGGCGTCGATTCAATCGAGTTCCTGATACGCTCGCCGATCTTGGCCACTTCATCACTGGGCGTCTGCGGCAGGATAATAACAAACTCCTCACCGCCATAGCGGGCAAATATATCTACGTCACGAATGCACATCCTGACGACTCTTGTAATTCCCTTCAGGACAATATTACCAACCTCATGACCGTAAGTATCATTAAACTTTTTAAACCAGTCAATATCAAGCATAATCAAAGACAAAGGCAAATCATATCTTGCCGCACGTCTCTGCTCTTCTTTCAACTTCTGGGCAAAATAACGATAGTTATAGATTCCTGTCAACTCATCCGTGATGGTCAACTCTTCCATCTTTTTATGCAGGGTGGCATTTTCAAGCGCCATGGCGGCGGAACGAGCTACAACCGATAGAATCTTCAGATCCTTTTCTCCGAAAGCACCGACTTGCGGTGATTCCGCCAGAAGAATTCCATTGGTGCGGCCATGAGCCACCATCGGCACCAGCATAATTGCGCGGGTATTCAATTTCAACGGGGCATAGTCGCGCCGCCCGACAGTATCCATAACGACCACCGGCTGGGCCTGGTTGGCGACCCGACTGATAAGGCTTGACCGCCCCTCCTCAACCGCCTTGAGATTAAAATTATCCTGTCCGGCGATATTTCGTCCGCGATAAATGAAATTATTTCCGGGACCGACCATCAGCAGGGCGCTGGCAGGATATGCCAGAATCGATCCCATAATCTTCATGACACCCTCGGCCATACCATCTACATCGAGAGTTCCGCCAAGAATTCGCGAGTTTTCATAAATCATCTCGAGATGCGCCTGCGATTTTTCAAGTTCCGAGGTCCGCTGATTCAGAGTGTCAAACAGCTTTAATAACCGGCGTTCAGAACGCCTGACATAATCGGAGACAAAGGCAATGGCAATCGGCAGACACCAGATCAAACCGATTCTCAGGCCAAGTCCGAAAATATTACTGAGGCTTATTCCTGTGATTGATATCGCCAGATAAGCCACCGTTGTAATTCCCACCAGAATCAGGGTCGCGGTCATGGTCAGCAGGTAGGCCGAAAATCCAACCATGACAAAATAAAGCAAATAAAATTCCGATGAATATCCCCCCGAAAATTTGATCAGAACTGTAATAAACACCAGTTCAAATATTATGATGGAAAGATATGGCTTTCTAAGGTCACGTTGGCCCTGTTTAAGAAGCCGCCAGAATATGATTAATGTAAGGAAATAGGTAAAGGACAGAATTAATATGGGTATAATTCCCCAGAATTCCGGTGCCGAATTAACTATAAACCATCCCGTCCCCAGAAAAATAAGTAACCGGGCCAGCAGGAAAATGGAATCCACCCGGGGAAGGATCGTTTTTCCTTTATCCTGAAAAATCTTCATATATATAAAAATCTGCTTTTCTAAAAATATATCGGCATAAAATAGTCATTATTTATTGCCGTTTAACAGATTATGAAGAAATTCAGGAGGCTTTGTGAAACTGGGGCGAAAGAATGGTTTTCTTTACCGATTGAATAATGACACCAACTGACAGAATCAGCAGAATTGCATCGGTGACAATCAAAATTATATTAAAAGAAGGAATATATTCATAGAAAAGATAATATGTCAATGCGGCTATTGTGGTTACGACCATAATAACAGCCGGAATCAAAGTGAACCAGCTTTTCTTACCGGACATGTTCAACCAAATCGTAACGGCTATAAGCGTCAGCGCGGCAAGCAGTTGATTGCTGGCGCCAAAAACCGGCCAAATAAGTTTGTAACCATTGCTAACCGCCAAAACAAACATGAATATTACTACCAATCCCGAGTTAAACCAGAATTTCCTGAACAATGGCGGGACGGTCTTGAAAATACGGGCCCAGAATTCCTCAAATATATATCGATTCAACCTTACGGCCGAATCAAGAGTGGTCACGACGAACCCTTCAACCATCAGAATCCCTATAATAGCGCCCATAGCTGTCGGAATACCCAGCGAGTAATTGACCAGATGACCGATCGACAAGGCAAAAGCCAGAATGGGATTTCCCGCTCCCTTTTCCGGCCAGGCAATGGTCATATAATCCGTCATCTTTAACGAGGAAGCTATGGCCAGAACAACCAGTATCGCCAGAATCGATTCTAGAATCATAGCGCCGTAGCCTATCTTGCGGGCATCATTCTCACGCGCAAGCTGTTTGGATGATGTCCCGCCGGCTACCAGAGCATGGAATCCTGATATAGCGCCGCAGGCAATGATAATAAACAAAATCGGCCAGACCGGTCCCATATGCTGATTCCCTGCGGATAAATTAAAAATCGGCATCTGGGTGTCGAGTCCCTTTATACCGCCGATAATGACCGCCAGCATGATTACTCCCAGACCGGCATATAAAATTTGAACATTGATAAAATCGCGCGGCTGAAGAATAATCCAAACCGGTAAGCCCGCCGCAAACAGGACATATATCGAGAGTATTATCATCCAGACAATACCCGGCAATTGGACGGGGATAATAAAGCCGACATATATCGAGACAACACAGACAAGCATAGCCAGGGTAAAGGCCAGCCAGGTTTTCAATGATTTTCGGAATATCATGAATCCCAGCAAGGGTGCGGCGGCGGTGATAATAATGACCGAGGTGGAGGCAATCCCGCCGATAATTCCCATTTCGGTGCCGTTAGCCACTTTCGTCTGCAGCAGTGTCTGGCCCGATTCGAGTCCCAGTTTCTCGATTGGCCAGATTGAAGTCAGTGAGACCGCTGTCAGCGACAGAAAAGCCGAAGTTACCAGAATGAGCATGATGGAAGTAAAGATTATAAACATCAGGAAGCCGGTTTCGCCCAGGGCCTTTCGGGCGATTTCCGCCATAGAGGAGCCTTTTTCTCTTATTGAGGCGAAAAGAGCGGTGAAATCATGAACTGCACCAAAGAATATCCCTCCGACGACAATCCATATCCAGGCCGGGCCGACGCCGTATAGAATTCCCAGAGTCGGACCGATAATCGGTCCCGCCCCGGCAATGGTGGCATAGTGATGAGCAAAGAGAACCGGCATTCTTGTCGGCACATAATCAACACCGTCATTTTTTTCCACCGCCGGTGTCCGGCGACCGGGATCTTCGCCCAATCGAGAGGCGATATAGCGGGCATAAAAACGGTAGCCCAGGAAAAAACAGGCCAGTGCAAGTAGAAACAGGTAAAGTATATTCACAGCAGTTTTTTATTGCATTTCAATTCAGTCTTTAACATTATAAATATGCGTCTATGTTTTGGCAATAGGTTTTGTGGTTCCGTGCAAAGGCAACCTTCCATAAATCTATACGTAGATTAAAGTAGGAGTAAAAACGCAGGCAAAACGGCCCGAGGCTTTATGAGCAAAAGACTGGTTATAACATTATTTTTGATGCTGGTTCTGGGATATAATTCGGCTTCAGCTTCCATATTCATGTCAAAGGAATCCAATGTTGTTTCCAGCCTCGATTCTCTTGATGACGACCTCTACATTTTCGGCAATTATGGTGAGGTTTATGGCATAGTCGGCGGGGATTTGTCGACATTTTGTTTCAATCACGAAGCTGATGGGATTATTGGCGGAAACGCCAATATTTTCGCCTATAAAGTACGTCAGGCCGGAAACGTAAATCAATCGGCCAGAATTTTCGGTTATGAAATTTACATTGATGCCGTTATCGGACGGAATTTATTAGTTCTTGGCAATGACGTCGAATTCGGCGATGATGCCGAGGTCGGCAAGGATCTCAATTGCACCGGTGATGTCGTCAATATCAAGGGTGATATCAAGGGCAATGCCAATATCAACGGCCGTGTGGTTTATATAACCGGCAGGATTGACGGCGATGTGGAAATCAAGGCGGATGAAATATACATCGACTCTCCCGCAAGAATTGAAGGTGAACTGGTATATACGTCGAAGTATAAAGCCGAAATCGACGAAGATGTCATAATTGCCGGCGGCGTTGACTGGATAGAAACAAAAGGGGAGAAGGACAGCGGCGATTCCGGCTTCCATCTCCCGGCATTCATCCGCGCGCTGTTGTTCTTAATGACACTACTGACCGGTTTCGCCCTAATATTAATACTTAACCGCCACACGCGCGAATCGGCGCTGCAGATCGAGCAGAGATTCTGGCAGACGCTTGCTATCGGTTTGTTGTCGCATATTATTTTCATCGTCGGGTCGATAGTGCTCTTCATTATGATCGTCGGCATCCCTCTGGCAGTGATACTATCATTTCTTGGAATGGTACTGTTCTATATCGGCAAGATATATGTATCCATCGCAATCGGGCGGATTTTATTAAGATTGCTGACAAGCGGGAAAAAGGTGGCAATCGGCTGGGAATTCCTGGTCGGATTGGTTATCCTGACTATCATATTCAGGATTCCGGTACTCGGAACAATCGTCTATATCGTTACATTCATATTGGGAACCGGCGCTGCAATTACCGGATATATGTCTCTCTGCCGAAAACTGAAGGACCAGGATAAGCCGCCGGAGATCATCGAACCGGCTGTGTAAAAATCGGATTAATAACCGGCCGCCAGGCCATTTTTCCTCGGATCGGACGCTCCCGATATTAAACCACTGACAGCCACGTGAATCATCTGTAAATCCGAATAAGGTTCTATTTCCTTAATAACATGGCCGCGTGAGATCAGGTCCTGTATCACGTTAATGTCGAATCCGCCGAGCTCCATGTACAGTGTGTCGGGCAGCCACTGGTGATGAAATCTCGGACATTCAACTGTTCTCCGGAGATTCATATCAAAGCGCGTGAAATTTATAATCGCCTCGGCCACTGTTGTAATAATTTTCGAACCGCCTGGTGCACCCAGCGCCAAAAACGGTTCATCTCTCAACATCACGATGGTGGGAGACATCGATGAAAGCATTCTTTTGCCCGGCTCGATTTCATTGGCCGTCCCGCCGATTAAGCCATACAGGTTGGGCACCCCGGGCTTAATGGCGAAGTCATCCATCTCATTGTTAAGCAGGAAACCGGCCCCATCGACGATCAGTTTACTGCCGAATGAGGCATTGATGGTATAGGTCAGGCTGACCACATTGCCATTCCTGTCGGCCACGCAATAATGCGTGGTCGATTCCGACTCGACCGATTTATCCGGCAGCCCGGAACCAATCTCCTGCGAATTGGCGGCACTCTGGAGATTGATTAATGATCGCCTGGCATCCAGGTAATTGGGATCAAGCAGTTCCGCCACCGGATTATCGACAAAAGCGGGATCGCCGAGGTGCACGGCGCGGTCGGCATAAGCCAGGCGACAGGCCTCGGCGAACAGATG
>JBFMFJ010000015.1:0-21189 GCA_040752235.1 Candidatus Zixiibacteriota bacterium
AATAGTCGTACCCGATGATATGCCGACTATTCAATGGGGGATTGAGGAAGCCAAAGATGGCGATACAGTGCTGGTCATGCCCGGCACCTATACCGAAAATCTGGATTATTACGACAAGAGCATTGTTGTAATGTCACTTGCCGGGCCTGATTCCACCTTTTTAAGCCCGGCCGACCCCAATGCGGTCGCCGTCAATATTGCCTCAGGCAACAGTGAAGAGACCATTTTTTCCGGTTTTACCCTGTCGGGGGGAAGCAACAGCCACACTATTTTTGTCAATAATGGTGCATCGCCTCTTATCAGGAACAATATTTTTTGCAATAACCTTCCGGACGGCATTCTCAGTTTTGCGGTCATCACCTGCTGGGATTCTGTCGGAATTCCCGTCATCGAACGAAATATCTTCTATGAAAACCGCGGCAAGACTTCTGTCTGGATCATGTATGGCAAAGCATATATAGTCAACAATACCTTCAGCGGCAACCAGGCAGCGGTAATGTGTAACAGCGGACAGGCAACCGCTATAAATAATATCGTTTATGGTTCACTCGGTACCGCCATGGACGGCAGCTATGCTGAGCTGGATTATATATGTTTCTTCAATAATGAAATGGACTTTGGCTGAAGTTGCGTTCCGGGTCTGAATTGCCTTTATGAAGACCCGATGCTGGCCGGTCCGGCCGAGTTCGATTTCAATCTTCTGATGGGCTCTCCCTGTATCGATGCCGGGCACCCCGGTGCAATTTATAACGATCCTGACGGTTCCCGCAATGACATCGGGGCAATTCCTCTGGTCCCGCCCCCGTACTTATGCGGCGATGTCGATCGCAGTGATATCATTAATGTCCTTGATGTGACCTTTTTGGTCAGATATCTCTATAAAGGGGGACCGGCGCCGATTCCGATTGCATCCGGTGACGCCGACGGCAGCGGTGCCGTAAATTTGCTGGATGTGACCTATTTGATACGATTCCTTTATGACGGCGGCGGCGCACCGATATGCGAAAGCGGATTGAGTAGAGAGAGAATAAAATTTGAGCCGAAGCGTCCAGAGGATTGCACAACGCCGAGTGTTTTCTAATTGTCAATCAACCGGCTAATAACGAATTTCGCCTGCTTATCGGCAGTCTATAATCCTTATAATTCCTTGACAATATTGATTTTATGCTTATATTTGTATAGTACCACCTTTGTTCGCCTGCTATAAGAAACGTACAATTTTGAAGGGAACACTATGCGCACCCGTCATTATCGCAACATACTGAAAATCGGTCTGATTGGCCTGGTGCTGTTTATCGCCGCAACATCAGCCAACGCCGAAACCGCCACTTCCGGCGAAATGCAACTGGCGGCTCAAAATTGGCTGAATGATTTAACACTCCGACATGGGGCCTGGGGCGGCTCGGCCGACCCGGAAATCTCCGGCTATGAAGATATATTGATGAATGACACTTTAATTGCCCGCTGCTTTCATGTGTCACCTCTTGGCTATATTATAGTGCCGGTCCTGAAGGACCTTCCGCCGGTTATGGCCTGCTCCGACGAATACGATTTTGAGTGGTCTCCCGATGATGAATTCGGTTTTCCGGCCCTGATCAGGGATGTTCTGGAGAACCGAGCCCGGCTTTTTGTCGAATTTTATGGCAGTCTGGAGGCAATCCCGAGCGACAAGGGAGAACGTCTTTTGGGGGTTCGGCACCGGCAGGAGTGGGATCTCTTTTTGACTGACGAGATTACTTTTATGGAGAATCTTACTTCGAAGGCGGCCCAGCCTATGGAAGAGTACGGACCGCTTTTGGCCAGTATCTGGCATCAGGATGCACCATACAACAATGATTGCCCGATCGGCGACGGCGGTAGAACGGTGGTCGGATGCGTGGCGACGGCGGCGGCCCAGATTATGAATTATTATCAATGGCCGCCGGAAGGATTCGGCGATTTGACGTACTATTGGTACGGAGATAATTCCTGCGGCGGTTCCTCGCCGGGCCAGTTCCTGTCGGCCGATTTCAATGATTCCTATGACTGGGCCAATATCAAAAACAGCCATAATATCAATGATACTCCCGAACAGCAGGCGGCGGTGGCCGAACTGTGTTATGAGGTCGGCATCGCTTTTATGATGGATTACGGTGCCTGCGGATCGGGGGCTTATACTGCCGATGCCGCCACGGTATTCCCGACTTATTTCCGATATCATAACTGGACCGAGGTTCACGAAAGAACTGATTACGGAATACAGGCCTGGTCGGATATCCTTCGTACCCAGGCCGAGGCGGCGCAACCGGTGCAATACAGGATTTATTCCCATTCTATCGTGGGCGACGGCTGGAGGCAGGTGGAAACGCTGAATCAGGTTCATATGAATTATGGCTGGGGCGGAAGCCGCAATGCCTGGTATACTATTGATGAGCTCTATTGCCCCTGGGAAGGCTGCTCGCAATGGGTCGAGTACGCGGTGACCAATATCATTCCGGACAGAGGGGTTCACTTTACGGCCGATACCCTTTGGGGGATGGTTCCTCTGGATGTCCAGTTCACCGGTATCAGCGATTATGTAGTCGACAGCTGGACCTGGGATTTTGGCGACGGTGATTCGGCCTTTGTCCAGTCGCCGATGCACTCCTATACGCTTCCCGCCCGCTATAATGTCAAGCTGGAAATAACCTCGGGCGGTCAGAAGACAAGCTATCAAACCCTGAACTATATTACCGCTCTGGCCGACACCCTTTTGTGCGCAAATGCCATGGGCGATCCGGGCGATACCGTGGAACTGGTTATAAATGCCCGCAATACTGTGCCGTTACAGTCCCTGCGTATTCCGGTCGAATATCCCGGTACCCTGAATCTTCAATACCTGACATTTTCGACGACAGGATGTCGAACCGATTATTTCGATCAGAAAAAACAGATCAGCTTCGATCCCTATAACATGCGAATGACATTTTCATTACTGAATACGAACACCTCGACTCCCGATCTGGATCCCGGATATGGCCCGGTTTTGAAAATATATTTCCTGATTCCCGGTTCGGCTACCATGGACCAGGCGGCGTCAATTGAACTTAACGGATACAGCGCCTATGTGCCGATGTTTTACGGGCCGATTGTGGACTATCCGCCGGTCAATTCCGGTGCCTCGATTACCCTGAATTATGTCTGCGGAGATGCCGACAACAGCGGAGCGGTTAACCTGCTTGATGCAACCTACCTGATTAGTTTTATATACAGGGGTGGTCCTGAGCCGATGCCTGTTACCGCCGGAGATCCCAACGCCAGCGGCGCCTGTAATCTACTCGATGTCACCTACCTGATAAATTATATTTATAGAAGTGGTCCGGCCCCTATTTGTCCGTGACGATTATGAATGGCCGGCGATATGCGGAAAAAATAGCGACGCTGAGACAATAATAGTTTATAATATTCGGAGAGATGGTTGTTGCGCCTTGCTCCCGGAATTTCTGCGTTGTTTCAATCTGTTGGCTGGGTCCACCGCCTTTGAAAGCGGCAGTCTCATGTCGACCAATTTTTACTTCGGGCTTCACTCTGATATGTTTCAATAAATTGGGAATGGAAAATATACGCGTGAACACTTTTTGTCGTAAGAATTTGACCGGCAGAAACCCTTAATAGTTGACAGGAAGGTTTGTTAAGGGAAAAGTTTCGGACATTTGGAAACCTAAGGTGCTTTGGTTCAACAAAATGATGGTTGAAACGTTTAATATAGGTAAACAACCGGATCGGTGGAAGACAGGATAAAAAGCAACATAAATAGCATGTCCGCCTGAGATATGCCGGGGGGAGGAGAATGAGGAGTATGGTAAGGGTTCTCACGATGATTTTTCTATTTTTCCTGGTCTTGTTGCCATGGAGTCCGGCGACGGCCTTGATTTTTGAGAAATCCGACATTTTTATAGGCGGCAATTGTCAGAATATGATTGTGGACTTGAATAATGACGGCCTCAATGATATAGTCTCGGATCATATTTATATAAATGACGGTGCGGGGGGATTCGACTTTTATGATTCATTGGGATTGATGGCGGGCAGCAATGATGTAAGGGATATCGATAATGACGGCGACCTGGATTATATTAATTGCATGGGTGATTATGTCAATTTTTATCTGAATGACGGCACCGGGCATTTCAGCTATGACACCTCATACAATGTTTATCCCGGTGAAGTATACGGAGGCCGGGTGGCCGATCTTGATAACGACGGTTTTGTCGATATTGTCGTGAACGGTCATGGCTATAGCTATCAGGCCAATATTTTATGGAATAAGGGCGACGGTACATTTCTGGTGCAGAATATACCGCCCAACGGTATTTCCAAAGATGTCGATGTCGGTGATATCGACAATGACGGCGATTATGATTTGCTGTGGTCGAATAATGCCAGCGCCTCGGCCATTTATACCAATAACGGCAATCGCGATTTCGGCTTTTTGGTCTGGTTTATAGATACTTACAGCAACGGTTATCCCTGGAGTACCTTCGCCGATCTCAACAGCGATGGCTATCTTGATGTCCTTCTGCTTGAATATCTTACATCCAAAGCCTATCGATTTGTAAATAACGGGGCGGGTGATTATACGCAGTTGGGAAGCCCTACCGGTCAGGCCGGCAATTATAAAATATACCGCTCGCCTGATGTCGACAATGACGGCGATGATGATATCTCGCCTAAGTATCTAAATGATAGTAGCGGCAATTTGACTCTGACCACGGAGATCTGGCCTCTGTGGATGGGTTTGGGGCATCTGGACAACGATGGTCTGCTGGATGCGGCCAACTGCGATGGCTATGTATATTATCATTCGGCATCCGGGGACAATTTTCCTCCGGCCGTCCCGGGCGGTTTCTATACGTCATTTACCGATTCGACGGTTACTTTCGGCTGGGTACAATCGCTGGATGACCATACTCCTTCGGCATTAATCAAATATAATCTCAGGGTAGGTTCTACGCCCGGCGGTAATGAAATACTTTCAGGCGTAACACCGGCCTGGGCGCCCAATGTCGAACATAATGAAAGCTGGACTATTTGTATCGACAGCCGGGAATATTGCGAAATTTACTGGTCTGTTCAGGCACAGGATGGCAGTTATTTAAGATCCGCCTGGGCGGCCGAAAGAATATTCAGGAATGATCCCGATCAGGATGGAATCGGGTTTGCCTGCGATAACTGTCCCTATCATGCCAACTCTTCTCAGTCGGACATTGACGAAGACGGCTATGGCGATGTCTGTGATAATTGCCCCAATATTTATAATCCGGATCAGGCCGATCTCGACGGTGACAATGTCGGCGATGTCTGCGATTATCTTTGCGGCGATACCGATGGCAACGCGAAAGTCAATCTCATGGATGTGATATTTATGATAAATTATCTCTACAGGGGCGGTCCGGCGCCCGATCCGCTGGAATCCATGGATGTCGACGGGAACGGTTTTAATAATCTGTTCGATATAATGTTCCTTATTAATTATCTTTATCGAAACGGTCCCAGTCTAAAGTGCCCGTAATGCTGCGTGCCGATTTAAAATCGGAATCAAATCAGGGACCGATTCCGAGGGTGTAAATCCGTCGATAATATCGGGAATCAGGCCATTATCTCCACTTGACATAAGCCGTTTTCTCGTATATATTTTGTAGCCAATATGCGTAGGGTCTTATTAATTACTTCGCAGTGTTAGCAATGCTCGACGCTTACTACTGAGCCACTGGTTCGTAAAAATGGACTTTGAAATGTAAGGTGTGAGATGCATCGGTATCTCAAAGTGTTTCTGCAGCTTCAAATCCTGATTATTTTCCTTGGCGGTCTCTCATTGTGGGCGCAGGCCCCACACGTCATATCAGTGCATCCTCAGCAAAATGCCTTGAATATCCCCCCCAATCCGATCATTTCGGCCGAATTTGACATGGATATGCATTTGTCGACCGTCAATAGTCTCACCATGAAAGTCTGGGGAACGTCAACAGGTCTGCATCCAGGGGCTTATTATTACAGTTCGAGCCTTCGCGCTTTCGCTTTTGATCCTCTGGCCGATTTTGCTCCGGGTGAGGTAGTAACGGTTCTGCTGACGACAGAGATTAAATCATTGCAGGGTGTTTACCTGGAACGAAGCTTTAGCTGGTCATTTACAATAGATGGAGGAAATCGCGGGGGGCGGTTTAATGACCATATCGACTATGCTGCCGGAGACTTTGCATCATCGATTTGCCCGGCCGATCTCGACCATGACGGGGATATAGATTTGGTAACCGGCAACCGGGGGTCAGGCGGGAGTCTGACGATCTTAAAAAATGACGGGATTGGGGGATTTGATGCAGCCACCCAATATCCCATGGGTTCCGATCCCCGCGAGACCGTCTGCGCCGATCTCGACAAAGACGGAGATCTTGATATTATTACCGTCAATTATGACACCGACAACGTTTCGATATTTTTTAATAATAACGATGGTACGATCGGCATTCGGACTGATTATTCTATCGGCAGGCATGGCTCGGCATTGACTGTTGCCGACTTTGATGGAAACGGCAGTATTGATATTGCCGTGACCGGCTATAGCGTTCCTCGAATTCTGTTGATGTACAATAGCGGGGCCGGTGCCTTTACCGACACGGTGTCTTTTTCACTGGGCGGGACAGCTATTGCACTGGCCGCCGCCGATCTTGACAAAGACGGTGCCGTCGATATTGTCGCCACCAATCTGGACTCATCAGGAATAGCGGTTCTATATAATAACGGCGGCGGAGCCTTTGATGTAAGACAGGGACTGAGCCTCGGAGCAACCGCCTATGATGTCCATGTCGCCGATCTGAATGGTGACGGAAGGAATGACATCGCCGCTGCCTGTTACAACACATCCAAAGTCGCGGTAATAATGAATCAGGGATATAGAGTCTATGCCGGCCGTGTCAATTACACTGTTGGAAACGGTCCTTATGCTGTCGCCTCCGCCGATTTTGACGGAGACGGGGATCTTGATCTTTTGTCCGCCAATGAATTATCCGCCGACGTTAGCATTCTCATGAATAACGGCAGCGGCCTTTTTACGTCCGGGCCGGTCCATCCCGTCGGGGCATATCCCCGCAGTCTGTGTAATTCCGATTTTAACGGGGACGAAGACATTGATATCGCCGTGGTCAACGCCGTGACCGATGACATATCTATTTTAATCAATCGACACAATTACATTCTTCAGGTATCACCCGAGCCGAATTCATGCAGGAAATATGATAACGATGAATTGACTGTTGATTTCGATTCCGACATGGAAGAAGAATCGATTAATGCGTCATCATTTTTTGTCTTTGGATCAATATCAGGGGCATACTTCGGAAATGTCATATATGACGGTGCAACCAGATTGGCGTCATTCTGTCCCGATGCCGGTTTTATCAGCGGCGAGACAATTACGGCGGTTTTGACATCAGGTATAAGGTCCGCAACCGGAATAAATTTACACACTCCTTATTCATGGTCATTCACGCGCGGCACCTCGGGCGGAACCGGAGTGCTGGGACCCAACAATATGATTGCTCTCGGTTTTATACCGGAGTCCATTTGCCCTTCTGACCTGGATGGCGACGGCGACATTGATTTATCATTGGCGGTTTATGATTCGGACAGGATTCTTGTTCTTTTCAATGATGGCGGCGGCAGCTTTGCAATCGACACTTTTCTTGCCACAGAGAGCGGCCCGCGCTCGGTTTATTCTGCTGATTTTGACGGCGATGGAGATCTTGATCTTGCCAGCGTCAATTTCGATGCCAATAATATATCATTATTCATTAACGACGACACCGCCTTTCTCCCTGCCGTCATTTACAATGTCGGCAGTTTCCCCCATGAGATGGTCGCGCGTGATTTTGACGGTGATGGTGATCTTGATATCGCCGTGGTTAATGGAGGCTCTAATAATATAACTGTACTCAAGAATATTGGTGCGGGACTCTTTTCAGGGGAAAGAAATTATAGTGTCGGAAGCTATCCCGATGCAATCAGTTCGGGAGATTTTGACAGTGATGGTGATATCGATCTGGCCGCCGCAAATCTGGAGGGAAACAACGTCTCGATTCTGATGAACGACGGATTCGGCTTTTTTGGGGCACCTGTCAATGTCGCTGCCGGATCGAATCCTCTGGATGTAAAGACTATCGATTTTGACTGCGACGGGGATCTGGATCTGGCCATCGCAAATGGCGCCACCGACTATATCTCACTGCTTGGAAATAACGGCCATGGCACCTTCGTTCCTGCAGGGCAGGTTAATGTCGGGTTCAATCCCAAGGCACTCGCGGTCGGCGATATGAATCGTGATGGCCGTCTCGATCTAATGGCCGCCAACTGGGGCTCCAACTCAATTACGGTCCTGATCAATGATGGCCAGGGGCAGCTGCTCCCGCACAGCAATTATAATGTCGGAGTTGATCCCATCTCCATTATTACGGCTGATTTTGACGGTGACGGCGATCTTGATGTGGCCACTGCCAACAGCAGCAGTAATAATATTTCGATCCTGTTAAACCTGGGGATTATTGTCGAATCCGCTTTTCCCGAGATGAACGCCCAGAATCTTCCCGACTCCACGAATATTTCAGTGGCTTTCAATGTTGAGATGAATGCCGCCAGTATTAATGATGCCACCTTTGTGGTTACCGGCAGTCTCTCCGGTTCTCATCAGGGAGTATATTCTTACAGCGCAGGAAGTCATATTGCCGTTTTTAATCCGGATAATAATTTCCTGCCCGGTGAAATCGTTACATGTTCCATGACCAGAGGTGTCTGTTCGGCCCTCGGATCGCCGCTCGACCGGAGCCGGATATGGTCATTTATGGTGGAGGTAATCGGCGGCGCAGGCGCCTTTGTGCGCGACACCGCTTTTTCCGTGGGCGATGGCCCGCAATCGATCAAAACATCCGATTTCAACGGCGATGGATATGTGGATATTGCCGTCGCCAACAGATATACCAACAATATTTACATTTTGATTAATGACGGCAGCGGCTGTCCGGCGGTTACTCGTTCCTGTCAGGTCGGAGACAATCCGGCCGCCTTATTGGTGACGGATATTGATATTGACGGCGATCCCGATCTGGCCACAGCCAATTATAATTCGGGCAGTCTTTCCATTGTAAAAAATAACGGCAATAACACCTTTGCCGCACAAAATGTCATTAATGTCGGAGGTATGCCGCAATGTCTCAACGGAGGTGACTTCGACGGCGATGGTGATTACGATCTGGTTTATGGCAGTAATGAGTCGAATGAAATTTCTATTCTTGATAACACTAATAGTGTGTTTTTTCCGGGACGAAATTTTGATGCCGGGGGCGTTCCGGTGGACATCGCAACGGGCGACCTGAATGGCGATTGTTATATCGACCTGGCGATTGTCCTGCAGGATAACGATCAAATACAGTTATTGTTAAATAATGGGTCGGGCCAATTTCAGGCAATAGAGCCCATATCGGTTACTGATGGTCCTCAGAAGCTGGCGGTTTTCGATGCCGATCGCGATGGTGATCTGGATTTGGCCTCAATAAACGCCGGATCGAATGATATTATGATTTTTCTGAATCAGGGAACAGGGACATTTGCAGCCGACGTCAGGCTGGATGCCGGATTAGGTCCGGTGTCAATTGTCCCGGGCGATTTCAATGGAGATGGTTGGCTGGATCTGGCCGTCGCCAATAAAGGCTCCAACAGTGTGATGATTGTCCTTAATGATGATGGCTCATTTCTGCCGCAGACGGAAGCGGTACTGGCCAGCATGCCCAATTCAATTTCTGCGGCCGACCTCGATGGCGATGGCGATCTGGATCTGGTGACGACAGAATATTTCCTGGATAAAATTGTCGTTTTGCTCAACTCACAGATGTTTTGCGGTGACACCAATGATGACAAAATCGTTAATATCCTGGATGCGACTTTTCTGATGCTCTACCTCTACCGCAATGGTCCGCCGCCTCCCAACCCCGACAGCGCCGATATCGACGGCAATGGGCTCATCAATTTGCTGGATATCACATATCTGATTAATTTCCTCTATAAAGGCGGCCCGGATCCGGTTTGTTAGCCGGTTATCCTTCGCCTCTATCCGCCGGAAATAAAGAATCTTTCGCAACGGATTAATTAGATTTTCATTTGTCCGTAAACGACATATATTGCCTTAATTATGTCAAGTCTGGTCGGACAATTCGGGAAAAACATATTTACCAGCTGGGCATCACTGGCTGTCAGGGTAATTCTGGTCTTTCTGGTAAATCCCTTCATTATTCACACTCTTGGAAACGAGCAATACGGCGTCTGGATATTGATCATTTCAATCCTGAATTATGTCACCATTCTTGATCTCGGCATTAAACAGGCCCTGTTACGATTTGTCTCCAAATATCTCGGCCTGGGTGATATTGAAAAAGTCAATGCCATGCTCAGTACCGCCTTCTTTATTTATGGAATAATCGGTCTTGCTGTTATCGCGACAACATTTGTTCTTTCTTTCTTTGTCTTCGACTGGCTGCAGATTCCTGAGCAATTTCTTGTTCAGGGGAGACTGGCCCTGTTAATCATGGGCCTTAATTGCGCCATGGGATTTGTTATGATCAGCCGGGGCGATTCCCTTGGCGCTTTGCACCGCTACGATGTTGTTTATGGTCTGATGATTCTTGAGGATATCCTTCGGACAGCCGCTATACTGATATTACTTAAGACGGGGTACGGCCTCGTGGCCTTCGCTCTGGCCTTTTTCATCTTCAGTCAGTTAAGGTTATTTTTGGGAGCCGTCATCCAGAAAAAACTTTTTCCGAAAATCAGGGTGCGATTCAAACCTGCGACCAGGGAGGTGGCCGGGGATTTTCTTAAATATGGTTTTATAAGTTTTCTGATTTCGTTTGCCTGGCTTTTTATTTCCAATACCGACAATATCCTGATCGGGTATTTCCTGGATACCTCTTCAGTAACGAAGTATGCAATTGGCGCCGGATTCATCGTTTATTTGAGGGCTTTTATTCACGCCGTAAGTTTTCCGTTGCGGCCGGTCATAAGCCACTATGAAACAACCGACAAACTCGGGAATATCAAATTCATTTACACTCGCGGGATTAAATATTTCTCTTTCCTGACCTTCATTGTGGGCGGTATAACCCTGAATTTCGCGGATTATTTGATTTTTCTCTGGATGGGGCCGGGCTATGAGGTTTCGGCTTTGATGTTGAAGATTCTGATCTTGCCGGCGGCGGTCTTTCTCCCTCAGGCGATTGCCGTTTCTGTCATGTACGGGGTCGATAAGCACCGAATTTTGCTATATATAATAATCGTGGAGGGGTTGTTAAATCTGGTGTTGAGTGTTTTGCTGGTGGGCAGATACGGTCTGACCGGGATAGCCATCGGAACGGCCATACCTCAGGTATTAATTTATCTGCTGGTCGTACCGATTGTCATTAAGTCCATATTGAATATCGATCTAAGGCATTATTATTTGTCCCTTGCCTATGCCGCAGGTATCGCTTTGGCCGGTTCCTATCTCTTTGGCTATTTACTTATTCATCTTTTTAGCCCGGAGAATTGGGGGATATTTTTTGCGGAAGTGCTGCTGGTAGCCGGATTGTCCGCCGCCGCGGGCTTGTTAGTTTTTGACCGGGATGAATTCCTAAGCATATTTACCCGGTTGCGCGGCAATAACCGGGTTCAAAGAAACAGGGACGATTTGCCTGTCTGATTGTATTATTTATAAATACAGGATATCAAGAGGAAAACCGGCGGCCGTGCCGGAGGAATCGCAACCGCCAAAGAATTCATTGACAGTCAATGAGATAAGGATTATTTTCAAAAGATGGCAAGCAGGATTATCATATCGGCCCTGATGTTATGGTGCCTGTTTTCTTCGGCTCCGGCATCGGAGAACCCCTCAATACTTGGAATAGATTTTCCCTCCCTGGACGGAGACATCCAACTGGCGGCGGGCGACACGATTCTATATACGCCCTATCCTTTACAATTCGATATCCATTTTTATTTATCTTCAACGGGAACGGTTGATTCCTTTTCTTTTTCACCTCCGAAAAGAGAAATTTATATAAATAAAATAGGCGAGACCTTACGCCGGCTGCGTTTTTTCCCTCCGCGCATCGGCGGAAATGACGAGCCATTCATTTTGGCGGGAGAGATTGGTTTTCGAGCGGTTTTTAACAGGCCGCGGCTATTTTTAAATCTCCCGTTTGATGAGCCTTCCTGTGAATTAAATTTCCACCTTGTGGAAAAGACCCTTCGGCTGAACGGCTATGAACTGCCGAAAGTGGCAAGGTTTCCGTCATATTTCTGTTTTCAATCGGCCCTGCCTGACAGCCTGGCCGGTTATCCTTTTGTCATTTTTGAGATTGATGTTGATTCGGCTGGAAATATGGTTGATTATAGCCAGATATTTACCAATCGAGCCGACTGTGCCGCACTCTTATCCAATGTCCTGCTGTATACGCAGTTCCTCCCGCCATCGCATAACGGGAAGCCGTTTGCAGCAAAATTTTATCTGGTGGTGCGTTTTTTCAGGTCGGCCGATTATCCGACGGCGGTCTGGACATCGGAGAATGCCCTGGAGAACCGGGATGTGTTCGAAATGAAACGGATCGAGGTGCTGCCTTATCTCGGTTCAATCGCGAATCCGCCTTACCCAATAAATGCCTTCGATGGCGACTATTTCTATAATTCAGTAATATCTTTTAAGGATTCCGTTGACATCATGGTGCATATAGACAGCCTGGGAAGGGTTGGGTCAACGTGGTATCAGTCCTATACTCATGAGCGTTTGCGGCATGTTATCGATGATGTGTTGAAGAAATTCAGGTTCACTCCGGCTACGAGGCCCGATGGCGAAAGAGTCGGATTTGATGGCCGGTTGAGATTCGAATTCGACAATAGTAAAAATATACGAATTCAACCCGCCTGGCTTCCACCGATCATCAGCAAAGATAGCGACTAATTGCTTGCAATTCATGGTCTTGATGGCATGGTGAGGTTCCATGGAAAATAGCGGCGCATGATATGCGATGTGGCCCGGGAGGAGACTCCGGATCCAATATCCCATGATTGTAACATGTTGTCATATATGAAGATAATTAGATCCGGAATAATGTCTCCGGCGGCATATTTGTTGTTATTCAATAGCCTGGAGTGTCGGATGAGAATGATTTGGAAAGATACGGGCCGCGAGAATGTATAAGTAATAGGAGACTAAATTATGAATAATTCACGGCCGCAGAAAATAGTGAACATTTTGTCCGCGATTATTGTTTTGATTGCAGGTTTTTATGTATTGTTTTTTATGCCTGCGGTCGGTATTTCTCCGACCGGAAAAATGGCAATCGGGATATTATTGATTCTTTATTTTCTATTCAGAATGAGATATTATTCAAAGAGATATAGTAAGCGTGAGGATCACCCGGGAAATGAGTGAGCGACATTCAACAAAAAGCTTGACAAAAGGGCGAATTGGTTTATTATACCAGATTAAATTTAAAGCGTGAGTGAGGTGTTGAGTTTGAATCACTTTAACGAAAAAACAGGCAACCGGATCGCGTTTGTAATCCTCTCATTTTTGCTGTTTTTGCCGGCATTTTTGCTGGCCCAGGAGGTAAAAAAGGAGATTACCGACGTTCTGGCTTCCGGTGATACGACTCGAGCCATCGAGATGCTCAATAATGAAATCAAACTTGATCCAAGTTATGAATATAATTATTTGGTACTCGGTGATATTTATAAGAACCAAAAGAACGTGAAGGCGGCCAAAGAACAATATCAGAAATCGGTCGACAAAAATAAGAAGTTTTTCCCGGGATTATATGCTCTTGGCATGATTCAGCTGCAATCGGGTGAACTGGATGAAGCCGAGAAGAATCTGGATTCCGGTTTGAAAAAATCGAAGGGTCAGGACAAGGCGCTGTTCCATAACGGGATGGCTTTGTTGTACATGACCCGCGGTGATTACAAAAGCGCCGACAGTGAACTTCGTAAGGCGATCATTATTGACTCGACCAATGCGGAATTTTACGTGAACCTCGGCGATGTCAATTATCAGACGCAGGTATATCTTCTGGCCATCGATAACTATTCCAAGGCCCTCAAACTCGATACCGCTTCACTCGATGTCTATTTTCACTGGGCCGAGGCCTGTCTGGAATTGAAGGATTACACCTGTGCTCTCGACAAACTCAACCTCGTTTTGCGCAAGGATTCAACTCATGCCGATGCCTGGATGAAGGCGGGAGGCATCTATTACAAGGCGGCTCGTTCGGCCAAGCAGTTTTCCGAGGCCAAGGAGCATTATAAGGCAACAATCGGATCTTATAAAAAATACTTTGAACTGTCCAAGGAAAAACCCGACAGTACTAACGGCCGCGCTTTTTATGAAGCCGGAATGTCCTATCTGATTCTGGGCGGTTATCCCGAGGCTATCGAGGATTTCCGCACGGTTCTGTCAATACCTGTCGAACCGAAAGATATATATTTCTACTATGGTCGCGCCTTTCAGGGTAATGAGCAATATGATTCGGCGCTTGTTTATTACAACATCCATATACAGAAGATAGAGCAGGAGGATTATCGGTCCTCGGTCGATATGGGTGAATTGTATAAACGCATGGGCGAATGTTACGAAAGTACAAAGGATTATTACAACACCATCACATATTACAAAAAATCCCTTGAGTACGATTCGACTCAGGAACGTCTGTTATATGGTGTGGCAGTGTCTTACAACTATATACAGGACTACCGTAATGCCCTTATTTACTACATGAAGCGCATTGCTCTCGGATTGGATGAAAGGTACTGGTCGATTTATTACAACGCCGCCATGGCGGCCCTCTATATTTCCGATAAGGGCGGCCAGGCCATGATGCAGGAAGAGGATTTGGGCGAAGAAGAAATCGAAACCGAACCGGCCAATGATCCGCTGGATGGTGTCGATCTGGCGGCCCTGGCGGTGGAATATCTTGAAAAGATTGCCGTTGATTACTGGGGTTATGTCTCCTCCAATGAGAAAAATATGCCGACCGCGATAAAGGCGGTCAATATGCTTGGCTCGACCTACCTTTATCAGCTCAAAGACTGCGCCAACGGTATTAAATATCTGGAACGTGTTCTGGAATTGGAGCCAGGCAATTGCGACGCTATGAAATCGATCGGGTATGCCTACTTCGGCGGCGTATGCCCTAATAATTACACCAAAGCTTTGTCATATCTTAAAAGAGCCCTTGACTGCAAGGTTGCGGCCGGGTCGGCTCGTTGCGACGAAATAGATTTGATTCTCTGGATCGGGCAGACCTACCAGTTCCGGGCCCTGGCAGAGACTGATGCCAAGCAGAAGACCGAAGCGCAGGCCGATTTCAAGGCGGCTCATGACTGGTATCTGGATTGCCTCAAATGCGATCCGGGGAATAAATCTTGCGTAGAAGGAGAACAACAGACTAAATTCATGTATTAATCTGGAAGGAATTGATTGATTATCAGGAGAAATTATGGCCGAAAAGAAAGACAGCGGGGCGAAGCCCGAAAAAGCATTCGACCCCGATAACAGATTTAAGTATATCGGCTTTGAGGTACATCCAGGTAAGATAAAAGATCTTTTCAAATCCGAGACGGAGAAGGATGCGCTGGTCAAGCAGGTCAAGGCAAAACGGGAATCCGGAGTGCATGGCCGCGAGGTGACCACCTTCGATGCTCCCCGAATCGCCTCATACGAGAAGATCGTTTTGACTATAACCTCTTTGGTGCTGATCGTATCGCTTTTCTTCCCCTGGTTTTCCGGTTATAAGGAATTTGTCGTCGAGAGTTTCGAGACCGTGACGGAACAGCCGGCCGCAATTGCCGACTCGATGGGGCTGGAAATGACCGATTCCATGGCCGTGACTGCCGGAACGACCGAGCCGGTGTCAACCACCGAACGGGTCGCTGCGGTTGAGACGGAACAGCCTGCGAAAGACGACAAGGGATTTGCATCGATCACTGCTCAAAGAAAGCGTCAGGAAGTCAGACGGGAACACTTGAATACCTCGGCCGTCGGGTCGCTGGCATTTTTTGGTGATGTCCTGTCATCCGGTTTTATTCTGAAGATAACCGGCGTCCTCTTTCTGATTTACATGATTATCGCCCTGGGTGGAGGATTATATAATCTTTATGCCCTTTATGCATTGAAAGGTGATCCCGACACCAAAGCTCTGAAATTGAAAAAGGTGATGGCCTATGCCTGGGTACCGGTGGGTATCTGGCTGGTATGCCTGATCCTGTCCTTTTTCGGGGCATCCTACTCATTTGAAACGACGGATACGATTAAGCAGTTCGGTTCCAGTTACGGGCCGGGAGCATATCTGGGCATACTGAGTTATGGATTTTATATCTCACTCGCCTGCTTCATTATGAACGCAGTCAAGGCGGCCGAGATTTAAGCTTAAGGAAACTAGGAAAACTAACTATTTTTGGAGGATTAATAGACGTGAAACAGACATTATTTGTCACACTGAACTTTCTGATTTCCTTTACGATTGCATATGTCGTTTGGGGCGTTGTATTGGCGGCGCAGCCGGCCGGAACCATTGCCCATTCGGTTCATCAGGGCGGTCCGCTGGTGGTTGCTTTGATTACCATGTTGCTGATGCTTTTGGCTTTTGTGACCGAGCGTTTCCTGTCGCTCTACAGAGTGGCCAAGGGGAAGAGCTCTGTCCAGGTTT
The DNA here is from genome assembly GCA_040752235.1 of Candidatus Zixiibacteriota bacterium. Taxonomy (GTDB): domain Bacteria; phylum Zixibacteria; class MSB-5A5; order GN15; family PGXB01; genus PGXB01. The sequence goes on from JBFMFJ010000015.1 coordinate 16,737, forward strand.
TCTTTAAAAAACTGATCACCATGCTTCACAGTGACGATTATGATGGCGCCCTGGCTGCCTGCGACAAGCAGCGTGGAACCACCGCCAACGTTCTCCGTGCCGGTATCGAGAAATTCCGTGAAATCAGGGAAGACGGCTCTATTGATCCGGAGAAGAAGATATCACTTACGCAGAGCGCGATTGAAGAGGCCAATGCTCTCGAAGGCCCGCTTCTTGAAAGAAACCTGATTGCTCTTTCGACGATCGCTTCGATTGCCACCATGGTCGGTCTTCTTGGAACGACTATCGGTATGATTCGTGCCTTTGCCGCCACCGGTAACGTTGAGGGCGGTGTTATCGATGCCCAGCAGCTTGCCGTTGGTATTTCCGAGGCTCTGGTCAACACGGCTGGCGGTCTCGTCTCCGGTATTCTGGGAATCTTTTTCTATAATTTCTTTGTTAATAAGGTGGATTCCTTTAACTATACGACGGATGAAGCGACCTATGAGGTCCTTCAGCTGTTCAAAGACAAAGTGGGTAAGTAACTTATGGCGATTAAGAAAAAAAGGCGTATCGGTGTGGTGCTTGATATGACGCCTATGGTGGACATTACCATCCTCCTGCTTATCTTCTACATGACGACCACCAGTTTCAAACCGCCGGAAGCAAAAAAGGTTACGCTGCCTCAATCGCACTCGCAGATTGAATTGCCGGATAAAGACATTATCAATATTACCGTTACGAAAGACGACTCGATTTTCGTAGATTTCTTACAGAAGGAAGAGATTGTCGTCGAAGGAAGATCGATGCTGACGACGGTCCGCAAGTATGCTGAAACGGATGTTTATGATGTCGCCAATAAAATCAACTGGGCCCGTTCGAAAAACCTGAGGGCGCTGGTTGTGATCAAGGCGGATCGTAATGCCAGTTACGGCGTTATGGATAAGATCATGGAATCCATGAGAGATAATGCTTTGACTCGATTTCTGATTATTACTGATAATGAATTGGAAAAGGCCAAGACGGAAGAAGGGGCGGGTACATGATGACCCTTTTGAAAGGAGTGATGTAGATGTCTGGTGGAGCAGTAGCAGAATCCAGTAGAGGTCATAAGAAGGGCAAAGGTGGTCGTCGTCCAAAACGCCGTATCAATATCAGAATAGACATGACCCCCATGGTCGATATTGTCATGTTGCTTTTGATTTTCTATATGGTTACCACGGTTTTCTCGATGCCTCAGGCGATGGAAATCAACCTGCCGCCGGAAGAAGAGACTGAGACCGTGGAAGTCAAGGAATCAAGGCTTCTGACAATCAGAATCGACGGGGAAAATCATTTCTTCTGGAATACCGGCGACCCGGCCAAGAATCTTCCGCAGATGTTGCCCTCGATCCGACCGGCTGATGATACTCTGGGTTATCTGGTCGATACCGATTCATTGATGTCGCTGCTGAGGAATCTCAATTATGAAATCGAAAGATTGAATACATTGATTCTGATCCGGGAGGATGCCAAGTACAGCTCGATGGTGGATATCCTTGATGAAATCGATCTCCTGGAGAGATCATGGAATGCCGCCAAGGCTAAGGAACTTGGAATCAAAGTCGAAGAGCTGGATAAACCCGAGTATAAAGACCAGAAGTTCTCCTACCGTTATGCAATGGGCAAGTGGGAAGACCGCGATGACCGTATTATAGAATACGCCATGAATGCCCTTGCGACAGGAGGAGGTGAGTAGTATGGCACGTGCTTTTACCGGATTATATGGTGGTTATGGTGCCTATGAACTGAAGGCCAAATACCAGCGCAATATGTTCCTGGGAACAATGTTTTGTCTGGCGCTGGTTGTGGTGATTGTCGGCGGGGCGTTGCTTTACAAGGTGTTGCAGTCAAGCGACGACGATATCCCGATGCAGGTCACGGTTATTAAGACGGTGGCCGATCTGGGACCGCCCCCGACCATTTCCAAACCCAAACCGCAGGTCCAGGTGGCGCAGCCCAATCGGGCCGCCCCGAAAGTAGGTATTCCGAAGCCGGTGGCCGATGATGAAGTGGTTGACGATGATCTTGTCATCGCTTCTCGTGAAGAATTGGCCGACATCGTGGCTCCGGATATTACTCAACAGATGGAGGACGGTGGCGGAGAAATCGTGGTTGATATTCCCGACGAGGAATATATGCCCGATATCGATGAGTTCGTTCCTGTCGAAACCCCGGCTGAGATGATTTATGAGCACCAGCCGGAGTATCCGAGACTGGCGAAGCAGGCCGGTATGGAAGCGATTGTCTGGGTTAAGGCGCTGGTTGACAAAAACGGCGATGTAAAGAAAGCCGTTATTTATAAGTCATCCGGCTCCAAGGCCGGGTTCGATGAAGCCGCAGTGGCCGCTGCCTACAAATGTAAGTACAGCCCCGCGATTCAAAACGGACGGCCGGTGCCCATCTGGGTAGCTTACCAGGTCGAATTTACTTTGACCGGCGGCAACTAAGACCTATCGGTTCGATGACTTCAGGGCACACCCTCACACGGGGTGTGCTCTTTTTTTTGTTTCTGATTTCATGAACTTTAATTGATTTTTTTTGGGAAGAAACCGCGCTGCAGTCGGTATTCTTTATGAAGCCGACATTTTTGAATAAACAGTACGGTTATCGTGCACGTCGATTAAATAGAAGCTGGTGTTTTCCAGCGCTTCCCCCGCAGCAAAGGGACACCATTTCACAGCCGTGTGTCAGAAATATATCCGCAAGGAGAAGGGTGTACTATGTCCGGAGAACCGATCAAAGGACCGACGCGGCCCAAATCGGGCCGACGAGGCAGCAAAAAAAGAAGAATCCCCGCCCGGACCGATATGACCGCCATGGTCGACATCGTCATGCTGCTTCTTATTTTCTATATGGTGACGACGGTCTTTATGATGCCCCAGGCCATGGAAATCAATATGCCCGAAAATACCAGAGAGCGCATTCCCGTGAAATGGTCAAAAGTCCTGACTTTTCGTATCGATGGTAATAATCATTTTATGTGGAATGTCGGTGATCCGGCCGAAAAACTGCCGCAGATGATTCCCTCGATCCCCGACAAAAATCAGAGCGACAAGTTTCTTGTTGATTCCGATTCACTTCGCGCGATTCTCTGGAATCTGAATCATCAAATCGACAGCCTTAATACGGTTATAAAAATCAGTCCCGATGCACGGTACACCGCTATGGTCGATCTTCTGGATGAAATCGACTATCTGGAATGGCGGTGGAACATGCAGGCCGCCGTCATGCTGGGTAAGGCGCCGGAGGAATTGACTCGGGACGAACGTTTTTCATATCGCTATGCCATTGATGTCTGGGAGGACACCGATGATAGAATTGCAGACGCCGTTTTGTCGGCGGCCGGTGAGGGAGGTGAGTACCGTGATTAGACAAAATGTAAGTCCGTATGGAGCGATGGAACTGAAAATCTGTTATCAGCGCAATATGCTTATGGGAACCCTGTTGATTACCATAGTCGTTATGGCAGGAGTTGCAGTGACATTTCTCTTTTCTTCCACCTCCGACATTATTGTCATCCAACCGAATGTTCCGGTGGATACGATTTCCATTACCATTATACCGCCGCCCACAATCATTCCTGATGTGCCGATCATCGGAGGAGGGGCAATTCCTATCAGCGGGCAGGTCGGTATCCCGGTTCCGATTGCCGATGAGGCTTTGATTGATGATGATGTGACTATTGCATCCAGAAATGACCTCGCGATTATAAATATGGGTTCGCCGCTGGGATTAGGCAATGATTCGGGAAATATCGTGGTAATCATTCCGGAACAGGCTGTCTATGATTATCCTGAAATAGATGAATGGCGGCCATATCAGCAGCTTCCCGAAATGATATATGAGGCTGTTCCGGATTATCCGAGACTGGCCAGGCAGGCCGGAATGGAGGCCTCGGTTTGGATCAAGGCATTGGTTGATAAAGACGGCAATGTGATAAAAGCAGTGGTCTTCAAGTCCTCCGGCTCCAAAGCCGGATTCGATGAGGCCGCCATAGCCGCGGCATATAACTGCAAATTCAGACCGGCCGTGCAGAATGGTTTCCCGGTGCCGGCATGGGTGACATATAAGGTCGAGTTTATATTGAATAAATAAATAAGACCAAATTCTGGCGGGGGATTGGTCGGGCGTCGTTGTTCCGCTTCGGCGGACAACGGCGCCTTTTTTATAGGAGAATATTCCAGGTTGCCGCATCATTATATCATAATTCAATATAGCGGTTGACAAAAGCGGAGATTTGGTTATATTAGACTGGTAGAGATATGTTTTGCGTCGGCAGAATGTCTCTGAATATATTTTCTGTGCAAGCCATTCATTTTGGAGGGATACAAAATGGTTGCCCTATTTAGACTTACGTTTATCCTTTGCCTTGCTTTAGTCATTTCCGCATTTTTTATACCCAACGCCCTTAATGCCCAGGGTGATACAGGAT
>JBFMFJ010000016.1:0-21090 GCA_040752235.1 Candidatus Zixiibacteriota bacterium
GACGGTTTGAGCATTTTCACTTCGGACATGTTTTCCGAGCCGCCGCCCTTGGGCGCGATGGTTATTTTCATTTTATCGCCCGGGACAATCTGTGTATGAATGACGGCCGGGGTATTGTCGCCGGTGTTTTTGCGCTCGATCGGGTCACCCAGAACAGACTTGCGCAGATAGCCATCCTTGTAGCCGCGGCGGATACCCTCATTGAGAGCATCTTCATAATTGCCGCCGACAATATGCAGGTCCTGTCCGAGTTCCACGAACAGCACGGCAAAACCGGTATCCTGGCACATCGGGGCCTTCTCGTCATAGGCTATTTTGGCATTGTCGATAATCTGCTGCAGAATATCCTTTCCGACCGGGGACGCTTCCACTTTTTTGGCATCTTCCAGCGCTTTAACCACATCCTGACCAAGATCGGTGGCGGCATCCATCGCCAGTTTCCTTACCGCATCGATAATCGTGTCGGTTTTAATTTCACGCATACAATTTCTCCATTATTCTTGATATCAAAACACTTGTGTAATCATGTCCTGTTTTACACGCCGGAGCGCAATTGTTCACTGTATTTATTAATATTCTCTATCCTCTTGCTCAGGGCCGGGTGATCATAGAACCAGAATTCGATAAAGGCCGGCGGTTCGAGATCGCTCAGGTTATATGCCGAGAGTTTTTCATAGGTAATTCTGGTGTCATCGATGGTAACCCCGGAAAGTTTAAACCCGTACTCATCGGCGCGATATTCCTGGTAACGGCTGATACCATTGGTAACCGGCTGAAGCAGAAATCCGAAAATCGTTATAAAAAGAATCAGCAACGGCAGACTGGAAACACTGCCAAGCCTGTCGAAGCGAAATCGCCGGCTGTTGCGCCGGATTATTCCGGGCAACAAGCGGTTTGCCAGCCAGGTGGCAGCGAATATTATGACAATGGCTATAAAAAGGCCTTTCCAGATATGGTACATTTTGTAATGTCCGATTTCATGACCCATGACATATTTCAATTCGTCGGTGGTAAAAGCGTTGATAATATTATCATAAAGGACAATTCTTTCGGTCGCGAACATGCCTGTAAAATAAGCATTGAGCTTGGTTGACTGCCGCGAGGCATCGACCTGGTACACATCAGGATTTTCGATACCGGCCCGGTGCGCCAGTTGTATCATGTCCGTTTCAAGATTCTTATCCTGAAGCGGTTCGAACTTATTAAACACTGGCGCGACAACCACCGGGACTATGACAATCATAAGGACCGCGAAGGGGACGGCAAGAAGTGAAAAATAAAGCCACCACCGTCGAGTCTTGTTAATCAGCCAATACAGAACCGAGACAACGATAAAAATCAAAATGAAGGCGACCGCCTGCGTTTTCAGGCCGTCGGCAAACCACTCGGAAAAGGTCTGGTTGGAAAAGCCGTAATCATGCTCGACAACAAATTCGGTATAGTAACTGATTGGGAAATAGATTATGTACATGACTATCATGAAAAGGAGGACATAGAAAAGATATACCAGAATTTTTTTGCGGGATATCGCTTCGGCCCAGAGGCGCATCCGGCCCGAAAGACCGAAATACAGTATGGCCAGGAAAACGATGACATCAAAAGCAAAGCCAATAAAACGCCAGATGTTTTTATAAAGGGAATATGAACTCAGCAATTCCTTTCTTTCGGGCGACATCGGATAGACCGGTTCGGTCTTTTCCACGGCCGAGGCGGTTTCGCCTGAAACCGCCGGATTATCGGCATTTAAGGAAATGCTGTCGGGCGGTTTTTCGATTTTATCGACTCCGTGGACAAGCCCGGCCCCTATAAATACCAATGCCAGCGCTGCGGCAAAAATAGCGATCTTCATGACAATATCTCCTCGAATATAACAAAGCGATAATAGTTAATGTGCGGCTGAAAGTCAACCGGGCGGCGGCCGGAAAGATTTGGTGACCAGGCAGGTGAATTTCCTTTTCTTTTTTACGGCAAACATTATATTGGGCCATGAAATACACCGGTGAAATCGCCGCTTTGACCACAGCCGTGCTGTGGTCGTTTACTTCGATCTTTTTCACGTCGGCCAGCCGAAGAATCGGCTCTTACCACCTGAATAAATTCCGAATACCGTTCGCCGCGGTTTTTCTGGCGGCCATGCTTCTGATAACCAGCGGGCGCCTGTTGCCGGGCGGTATAAGCGGCCAGTCTTATATGTATCTAATAATCAGCGGTATAATCGGGCTGTCGATTGGCGATCTCTGTCTTTTTTCGGCTTTTGTCTCAATCGGAACAAGACTGACACTGTTGGTTTTTTCGGTTTCGCCAATCATAACGGCCATTATTGCATGGTTTATGATCGGCGAGACTCTCGGTTTTTATCCCATAATAGGTATCGCGGTGACTATATCAGGAATAGCCTGGGTCACAGCCGAAAGGCAGCCGGCCAACAACGGGTCGATTAAATCCGACCGCAAGATGGGCTTCGGAATTTTGATGGCTGTCTGCGGGGCGGCGGGACAGGCGATCGGTCTGGTGCTGGCCAAGGCCGGTATGGCCGGGACACTGGAGCCGCTGCCGGCGACATTTATTAGGATGATATCCGCCACGGCCGCCATCTGGCTGATAGGGATTTTTAGACGCGACAATATGCAAACGATCAAAAAGGCGAAAGATCATCGCGCCATGCTGCTGGCTCTGGGCGGATCGATATGCGGGCCGTTCCTGGGGGTATGGCTTTCGCTGGTGGCGGTGAAATATACTGCGACCGGTATCGCCGCGGCCATTATGGCGACCGTTCCGGTTCTTGTAATTCCTTTGGTTATAATAGTTTACAAAGAGAGGGTGACGGCCAGGGCAATCCTTGGAGCCGTTATCACCACGGCCGGCGTGGCGCTTCTTTTTCTATCCTGATTTTTTTCCTAATTAAAGACTATACCGCTCCATTAATGCCAATCGGCAGGCGGTGATATCGCGTATAAGTTGATGAAGTCGACGAGACTTCCTTTAGCTTGCCTCTCTAGTCAACATGGCCGCCGGTTTTATCGGCGGCCTATTTCGTTGCATCAGTGCAAAATCGACATATAATTATGGATTCGAATTTATATTTTGATGAAACTCTGATCAGCACGTCATATTCATAGACATTCAAATAATAGTTATCCGGGAGACAATATGTGTTTGGTCAAACGAATTATTGTTTTCCCCTCATTGATTCTTGGGCTTGCATTGGTTCTGACAGCCTCAGGAGATGGAAGAGAGTTTTTCGGTGCTGATGACATCATGCCGCCCGTCGGGAAATATGCCGCCGATGTTCCTTATGTCACGGTCGGGGTGCATAATATCGGAAAAATCGGATTGACAATCACCAATCAGGGAAGCTTCGGGACAGGCTTTATTAATCGTGACGGCAATGTTAACGATCCAATTACCGGGTTGCGGGCGCCTTCCTGCACCTATCCTTTTCCCGGCCAGCAGCAATATCTTTTCGCCGGGGCATTCTGGATAGGGGCGGTAGTGGGGCGGGACACGCTGGCATCGACCGGGGCGGAAGGGTGGCTATATATCCGCGAAATGTGGCCTGATCCGTACCCCATGGGCGAGATTATACACCGGTCAATTTCGAATCACGATGATGAAGAGGCGGTGTCCGAACAGGATTTTATTGCGGTCTATACCGACACGGTGACAGATCCCGGTTATACCGGCATTGACAGGATCGACGGCCGTCCGCATATTCCGCTTAATATCGAAGTGACCCAGCGGTCCTATGCCTGGAGCTATGCTTATGCTGATGATTTTATCCTGTTCGATTATTCCATCAAAAACGTCGGATTCCGCGAAATCAAAAACGCCTATATGGGCATTTATGTTGATGGTGATGTAAAGGTCGATGGTTCACAGACAGGTCATGATGATGATATTTGCGGTTTCAGGCGCGAGATACCATCGCCGACCGGCTGTGGCTTTGTTGACACCATAGATATTGCCTGGATTGCCGATAATGACGGCCGCAACGATCCGGCGATTTCCTGCCCGGGCAGTTTCGATGCCACCGGGGTAACCGGTACGAGGGTAGTTCGAACGCCATCCGATTCACTGAGATACTCATTTAATTGGTGGATTTCAAATCTGGATCCATCGCTTGATTTCGGTCCCAGAAAGGCCGGAACTGCGGAGGATCCATTTCGGGATTTCGGCGGCTTTCTCGGTACGCCTCTGGGAGACAAAAATAAGTACTACATGATGCGCCATGAGGAATTCGATTATGATCAACTGTTTACTGCCGTTGATCACACCGCCGAAGGATGGCTGCCTCCGCCCAATGATGCCGTTGATTTCGCTAAAGGCTACGACACCCGTTATTTGCTGTCATTCGGGCCATTCAATATCAGTCCTGCCGAGGTTTTGCCCATAACTTTCGCATATGTCGCCGGCCAGGGTTTTCATACCGAATGCGAGGCCTTTCAAAAAAAATATAGTCCGTATGATCCGCAGGAATACTACGATTATCTCGATTTCACCGATCTCGGGACAAATGCCATGTGGGCATCATGGATTTATGATAATCCCGGATACGATACCGACGGCGACAGCCTTTTCGGGAAAAACAGAATTTGTGTTTATGACTCGACCGTGACTTATGATACGATCCAGATAACTCCCGAGCTCATAATTGATACCATAATCACATATCTCGACATGGATACACTCTGGTACCAGGGAGATGGTGTTCCCGACTTCAGGGGCGCCGCACCGCCCTCACCTCCTGAACTGCACGTTATTCCAGGCATCGATGAATTCAGCCGCGGTATGCTTCGCGTAAAATGGAACGGCCTTACTACCGAAAACGAAAAAGATATTTTCAGCAGAAAAATCGACTTTGAAGGGTATCGTGTTTATGTTTCGCTCACACCTCGCGCGTCCGACTTTGTGGTCGTGTCATCGTTCGATATCGAGGACTACAACAAATATATCTGGAATCGCGGCCGGGGACTGTGGGAACTCAGGGATATTCCGTTCACGATTGATTCTTTGAAAAAGCTGTACGGAAATGATTTTGATCCCATGGAGCACGACATAGATCATATATTTTACCGGGAGGACTCGGCGTTTTATTTTACGGCGCAGGACTATAATGAATCCGACCTGTACGACACGACAAGAATTCATAAGTTATATCCCGACCAGCCGCCGCCAAGTACGCTCGATCCTGATTCGGCGGCGGTTTATTTCCCCGATGAGCTGACGCCGAAAGGGCTCTTCAAATATTATGAATATGAATATATCCTGGACAATATTCTTCCCTCTCAATTGTACTATGTTTCGGTTACGGCCTTCGACTTCGGCGCTCCGGCGAGCGGACTGCTGTCACTCGAAAGCAGACCTACCATGAATATGGTCGCCGAATATGCACAGAATCAGACCAGCAAAATCGAAGAGGAGGGATTGAATGTTATAGCCTATCCTAATCCTTATAGAATCGACGGCAATTACCGGGGCGCATCGGGAGGATTTTTCGAGGGGCGCGGACAGGAAACGATGCCGGATGACCGGGTCCGGGCCATTCATTTTACGAATCTGCCGCATAAGTGCACTATCAGAATTTTTACTATCGACGGCGACCTGGTCCGCGAAATTAACCATGACTATCCGCCCGACAGTCCGCAGAGTATGCACGATATCTGGGATGTTATCACGCGCAACACTCAGGCCCCGGTGTCGGGAATATATTATTACGTGGTCGAGTCGGATTACGGGAATCAAATCGGCAAACTGGTGCTGATAATGTAAAAGTAACGTGTGGCGTCTGGGGTCGATCAAGACCGGAAAAGGCGGTAAACGGCCGCCTTTTTCGGTCATTTATTACTCAGACGTTGACATCTGCCAATAAAAAATATATAAATATATGATAAAGCTGTTGCATTAACCCATCTACTGAGGCAGTTGATATAGTATGTCTCAACAGCCGACAAAGGCGCTGTCATTTCTGCCGCTGATCTTAATTATAATTTTCTGCATATCTGCGGCTTCGGCCAGAAATCTTTACAGAACAGAGACTTCCCCGCCTCAGGTCAGGAAAGTAGCGGTTGATGTTCCGTATGTATCATACGCCATCCATGGCATCAACAAGCTGGGCCTGACAATAACCAATATCGGGAGTATCGGGACCGGATTTATCGGAGAGGAAGTGGTCGGTTCGGCGGCTCCATCGGGTGTATATCCGTACCCGGGACATCTGAAACATATATTCGGCGGGGCTTTCTGGATCGGGGCGGTGGTCGGACGCGACACGCTGGTTTCGGTCGGCGCTGACGGCTGGCAGCACACGCGGGAGATGTATCCTGATCCATATCCGCGGGGAGAGATTCAAGAGGCGTCAATATTGAATCCGGATGATGTCGAGGCTCACTCGGAACAGGATTTTATCGCCCTTTATTCCGACACCCTGACCAACCCGTCATATGTCGACATCGACCCGACCGACGGGCGGCCGCATATACCGCTCAATGCCGAAATCACGCAGCGCTCGTATGCGTGGAGTTATTCTTATGCCGAGGATTTTATTCTGTTTGATTACTCTGTCAAGAATATCGGATACCGTGAAATAAAGAAAGCCTATCTCGGAATATATCTCGATGCCGAGGTCACACCGAACAGCGGTAATTATGATGATTTCACGGATGATATCAGTGGTTTCCGGCGGTATGTGGCATCAAACCAAGGGTGCGGCTTTGTTGATACGGTCAATATAGCCTGGCTGGCCGATAATGACGGCCGGACAGCACCGCCGCCGGCCTGTCCGGGCGGTTTTATTCTGACCTCGGTGACCGGAATCAAGGTCGTGCGAACGCCTTCCGATTCCCTTAAATATTCCTACAACTGGTGGATATCCAATCCGGATGTTTCACTTGATTTCGGGCCGCGTCGAATCGGGACACCTGATGACCCGTTTCGTGATTTCGGCGGATTTCTCGGGACTCCCGAAGGTGACAAAAATAAATATTATGTGCTGCGGCACGAGGAGTTCGACTACGACCAGCTTTTCAGCGCTGTCGATAAGACGGCCGACGGCTGGCTGCCGCCATCATCTCAGGCTCCTGATTTTTCCGATGGTTATGATACTCGTTTCCTGCTTTCATTCGGCCCGTTCGATATCAGTCCCGGAGAAGTGCTTCCGGTCAGTTTTGCCTATGTGGCCGGTGAGAATTTTCATCGTCGTTGCGAGGATTGGGATCAATACTATCAACCCTATGACCCGCAGCCATACTATGATCGTCTCGATTTCAGCGATTTTTCGAAAAACGCCATGTGGGCATCCTGGATTTATGATAATCCCGGTTATGATACTGACGACAACGGCTATTTCGGAAAGTATCGTATCTGCGCCTATGATTCGATTTTCATAATCGACACCGTCTCAATCGACCCGATAACAATCGAAACAACCACTGTCTACACCAAGGCCGATACGCTCTGGTATGAAGGAGACGGGGTGCCTGATTTTCGCGGCGCGGCTCCTCCCCCGCCGCCGATTCTCCGCATAATTCCGAGCATTGACGATTTCAACCGGGGGGAACTGCGGGTGCGCTGGAACGGTCTCAGATCGGAAACGGAAAAGGACGTTTTCAGCCGGATTGCCGATTTCGAGGGATATCGGGTATATTTGTCACTGTCGCAGTTAACGTCCGACTTCGTCCTGGTCTCCTCATATGACAGGGACGATTATAATAAATATATATGGAATGAATCGCGAGGGATCTGGGAACTGCGCAGTCCCCCGTTTACGCTTGATTCTCTCAGGGCATTGTACGGCGAGAACCTCGATCCCGTGAATTATTCGATCGACCATCGCTTTTACTGGATGGATTCCATTTTTTATTTCGCGGCGCAGGACTGGAATCGGTCGGAACTGAATGATACGATGGGTATTCACAAGAGGTTTCCGGATCAGCCTCCTCCCGGGACACTGATACCGGATACGGCGGCAATATATTATCCCGAGGAATTGACTGATGACAGCCTGTTCAAGTACTATGAATATGAATACGTATTCAGGAACCTGCTTCCGTCGCAGTTGTACTATGTTTCGGTAACGGCTTTCGACTATGGCTCTCCCAGCAGCGGGCTTCTATCACTGGAATCAAGTCCGACCGTAAACATGGTCGCCGAGTATGCGCAGAACCGAACAAGCAAGGTCGAGGAGCAGGGATTGAATGTGGTGGTTTATCCCAATCCCTATCGGATCGACGGCAATTACCGGTCGGCCGAAGGGGGCGGTTTCGAGGGGCGCGGGCAGGAGACTATGCCGGACGACCGCGTCAGGGCGATTCATTTCACCAATCTGCCGCATAAATGCACCATCAGGATTTTCAGCATCGACGGCGACCTGATTCGGGAAATCGATCATGACTACCCGCCGGACAGTCCCCAGAGCATGCATGATATCTGGGATTTAATCACCCGCAACACCCAGGCGCCCGTCTCCGGAATCTATTATTACTCGGTCGAATCGGCCCGGGGCAGTCAGATCGGCAAGATAATCATTATAATGTAGACCGTATTTTCTCTCTTGACAAAGACCGTCGTCGTCTTATATTTAAAACAACAAATCGAATTTTCTTGTCCGGTTTTTCAGGTATTCAATAAGAGTACATCGTAACGGCCGGGGCATTACAGGAATAGCAACTTTGATAATTTATCGGGCCGGTGATAATAACGACTGTTTCCCGATAAATTTTCAAACCTTAAATGGGGGAATTCACATGAAAAGTAATAACCCGACTTTAATCGTACCTCTGGTAATTTTGATTTTTGCAGCAACAGTTATCTCCCTGGCAGCGGCAACATCGCCCAAACCTACTTATCGTCCTGAATGTGAGACCCGGCTATTGTCCGATGTTGACTGCAATGGAACGGCTAATCCGGATGATCAATATTGGGAGCCGATGGCTAATCCCGATATAGAACTCAATCAGGCCGTTCTTTCCATGATAGATTTCAATGGTTATTTGGTTGCCTTCGGTATTTTTACGGCCGCGGGCGATTCGGCCCTGAGTCATGTCGCCTGGTGGGACGGATCATGCTTCCGGGAAAACTCCGGCGGAACATATGGGTGGGTTCGGTCGGCAATGCTCTTTGACGGCGATTTGATTGTCGGCGGCACACCCACCGCCGGCGTTGCAGGCGCCAATAATATAGCCCGCTATGACGGTATTTACTGGTATGCCCTGGGCTCGGCCGGCCTGAATCAGGATTTATATGCCATGACGGAATATAATGGCGATCTTATTGCCGGCGGGGCTTTCACCACGGCCGATTATGTTGCGGCCAATTATATCGCACGATGGGATGGCGGCGCCTGGCACGCGCTTGGTTCAGGGATGGACAATATAGTCCAGGCGGTGACAGTCTATAACGGCAACCTGATTGCCGGAGGGACATTTACGACAGCAGACGGTACCGCAGCCGATTATATCGCTCAATGGAACGGTGCTTCATGGCAGCCGATGGGCAGCGGGTTCAACAGTGAGGTCAAGGCGCTTACAGTGTATAACGGCGAATTGATCGCCGGCGGCAATTTTACAATGTCGGGAACAACCAGCATCAACAAAATCGCCCGATGGAGCGGTACTGCCTGGCTCCCATTGGGTTCCGGAATGGATTATGGAGTACGATCATTGCATGTTTATAACGGTTGTCTGATTGCAGGCGGGTCATTTAACAATGCCGGCGGAATTCCCGCAAAAAAGTGCGCGCGCTGGGATGGTTCCAGCTGGTCGGCCATGGGATCAGGATTCGACGACAATGTCGATGTTCTTTATGAATACAATGGCATTCTGATGGCGGGAGGGTGGTTTGATTTTTCCGGTGATAATCCTATGAGCAAGTTATCCTGGTGGGATGGTACAGAGTGGCAGCCGCTTGGCTCCGCTATCGGTCATGGGGTCGATTATTTGATCGTGTACGATGGCGACCTGATAGCGGGCGGCCGGTTTCAAAGCGCCGGCAACAATATTGGCACCGCCGGAATCACAAAGTGGAACGGCACCGAGTGGATCAGTCTCGGCGGCGGAATGGGGACCAATGGTGATGTTGAAGTTATGCTTGAATATAACGGAGATTTGATTGTCGGTGGAAATTTTGGCATGGCGGGAGAAACAAACTGCACCAATATTGCCCGCTGGGACGGCTCCGGCTGGTACAGTATGGGTTATGATCTTTATGATGATGTTCGCGCCCTGACCGAATTTAATGGTCAACTGATTGCCGGCGGTGATTTTAATCAAGGCGTTCTGGCCTGGGACGGAGCAACCTCCTGGCAATCCGTGACAGATGGAATTTACGGGGGTGTTTCGGATCTGATCGTGTTCAACGAAGAGTTGATCGCCGGCGGTTATTTTACAAACATCGGGCCGGATTGGGCGTCATACATCGCTCGATGGGATGGGGCGGACTGGCGGTCAATGGAGCCCGGACCCGACAATGATGTTCTGGATATGGTTATATATAACGGTGATTTGATCGCCGCAGGTTATTTTACGGAGGCCGGCGGTTTTCCGGCCAATCATATTGCCCGCTGGGATGGGTCAAACTGGTATGCTCTCGGTGAGGGAACCGACGGTGTGATTGAGGAACTTGCAGTCATCGATGGATATCTAATCGCAGGCGGATATTTCGACATGGCCGGTGAAGTGCCCGCCCACAATATCGCTCAATGGGACGGGCTCACCTGGCAGCCGTTCGGGTCCGGAGTTAATCTTGATACCTGGGCTCTCACGGAATATCACGGGAATATTATCGCCGGCGGCTGGTTTAATACGGCAGGCAACAAAGAAGCGTTCCATATCGCGGCGTGGACCAAATCAGGTTATGTCTGCGGCGACGCCAACGGCAACGGCACCGTTAACATCCTGGATGTAACTTATTTGATAAGTTACCTGTACAAAGGCGGTCCGGCGCCTGATCCGATTAACTCAGCCGATGTCAACAGCTCGGGGAATGCTAACATTCTCGATGTAACTTATTTAATCAGTTACCTGTATAAGGGCGGCCCGGCACCGGATTGTCCATAAAATTGACCATATTCCCGGCCGGCTTAGTTTGCCCTTGACAGAACAGAACTTGGGTCTATAATTAAAGTAGATATACGACTTTTCCATCTTTCTAAAACAATGGGCCGGGCCGTCATCAAGGCGGCCCTATGCAGGATTGTCATGCAATCCGGTATCTGCCATTTACGAGTCAAGTATTGAAAATATTTTTGAGTAAAAATACAAAATCGGAGGAATCATGTGTAAAGGATTAATGACATTATTGATCGGCACTTTTCTGGCGATTTGCATATCGCCAGTATCGGCCCAGATACCTCCCAACTATCAGATATCATCACCGAGCGGGGAGGTTCAAAACGAGGAGCAGATTTTATTCTGTCCGATTGACAGTACCATTATAATCGCCAACTGGCGCGATTTTCGGCTGGGATACCGTCAAATCGGTCTGGGAAGATCCCAATTATTTCCCAACTTCTGGCAGGACTCACTTATTCGGCCGAATTTCCAGATTTTCCTCTACCAGTCCGATCCGGCCATGGCGGCCGCCAACGACGGGACGATGTACCTTTGCCATCTTGACTATGTAAGATCAAGCCTCTATGACTCATCCTACATTTCGATATTGAAAAGCACCGATAAAGGTATAAGCTGGACCGGCCCTTACACCGTCACCGATATCACCGGGCCATGGTTTGAGGATAAAGAATTCATAACTGTTGATCGCAGCCCCGGCAGTCCCTATGAGGGCAACCTTTACTGCGCCTGGGCCAGATATTCTGCGGCTCCCCCTTATATAGAAATAATGTTTGCCCGATCGACTGACGGAGCCCAGACATTCGATGAAGAGATTGTCGTCGGCCCGGGGGTGCAATTGGTTTCTCCATGCAGTGAGATGCAATTATCCGCGGGACAACTGGCCCAGCCCCTGGTGGGCAGTGATGCTTCGGTCTATGTTTTCTGGGTCGGCAGGGCACAGAGCCTGTTTGCTCCCCAATGCGAAGTGTATGAGGCCATAAAATATGCCAGATCGACCGACGGCGGTGTGACTTTTGCCGAGCCGGAGGTGATTCGACCGGTTTACGGCAATTGGGATAATGTCGACGGGGATATCACTGTTTATGCCGCGCCGGCAGCCGCGGCCGACATCAGCGGCGGTCCCTTTGACGGCAATTTATATATAGCCTACACCTGCATGGATACCAGTAACATCGGCTACTACGATTATAATATTGAGTTTGTTCGCTCCACCACGGGAGGAATGACATGGGATGATAAGATATATATCAATGATGACTATATCGGGCCGGAGGCAATGTTCGACCAGTTTCATCCCTGGCTGATCTGCAACGAGGAAGGCACCCTGATTGTCCTGTTTTATGATCAGAGAAATGATCCGAATCATTATAAGTTCGATGCCTACGCCGCATATTCCTTTGACGGGGGTTTGACTTTTACGACCAATCAGAGAATATCGGAGTATTCAAGCGATCCGGACCGCCTGGTGCCGACTAAATCGGATTATGTAATTGATTCGGAGGGAGAAACCGCTCCATACACGGCACCGATGGCTTCCTCCATGGCGGGTCTTCTGGCCGAGTATATCGGAGTGGCCGCATTCAAGGATTTGATCCACGCCGTCTGGACCGACACGCGTATGGGTGACCAGGATGTTTATGGAGCCAACTGGGAAACGCCGATTCTCAAACCGAGGCTGCTTTCTCCAATAGGCGGGGCGCAAGCATCGATTCCATTTACTCTGAAATGGGCGACGGCCTGGAAACACAATGATGACCGTTATCTCGTTCAAATTTCAAAACAATCTGATTTCTCGACAATCGAATACAGTACGACCATCGATACCAATTTCGTTGAGGTTTCTTCCATCACTGAAATAGGCACATATTACTGGCGTGTATCGGCTCAGAAAATATCGACCAGCGAATCACCGGGCTATTCCGAGACCGAAACATTCGTGATTCCTGAATGTGTCGACAGCGATGGCGACGGATTCGGCGATCCCTGGGTTCATCCGAATGGCTGTCCTTATGACAATTGCCCGTACGTGTACAACCCTCTTCAGGAAGATATGGATGCCGACGGTGACGGTGATTCCTGCGACAACTGCATCGATGTCTTTAACCCCGACCAGCTTGATACTGACGGCGATAATATCGGCAACGCCTGCGAAGGCCGGGCACCGGAGTGGGACACCGTTTCGACTTCCTGCTTAAGCCTTATTGTCGGCAGCAGCGGTAATTGCGGCAGGAACGCAACGCCGGGCGCCTCGATGGATTTTTCCAATGCCGGTGACTGCGATCCCGAGGCGGATGCATACATGTATGATAACTCCCCCCTGTTGCTATACGGCGGCCCCGACAGCATGGTAACTTACTACAGCATGTACTTCACCATGCCTTTTATTCTCGTCAATGATGTCAATCCTCCGGTTCCGACTGTCACGGCCACGGATTATGATAAGTACGAATCGGGGACATTCGTGACGCCTGACAACTATCTGGCTATGGAAAAAACGTGGTGGGCGCCGAAAAATCCCGACAGCTGCAAATTCATTATTGAAAGAATGCGCGTCTTCTCATATGACGGCGCGTCTCATGACAATGTCTCCATCTGTGAAGTCGCCGATTGGGATATACCATCGGATACGGAGCCCCTGAATGACGGGGGATTCAATGAATCGTACAGAACGCTCTATGTGCAGGGAAATGAGTATGATGGATTGGGCTGCCAGCCCAATGATCTGCGCTATGGCGGACTGGCGCTTCTCGCGACATGCGTAAATGATTCGGCAAATATCGACACGGCCGCCATCCCCTACAGCGCATATAACATCAGCGTGACCACCTATGTTTATCCATATGTTGGTTTTACACCCGGAGTTGTTAATTACCTTATTCATTCGCCGGGGTGGCTGGATGGTGTGGGACCGACCAATGATGTTGATCTGGCTTCCATAATGACATTTTATTACAGCATCACGGTCAATCCAACCGATACATTTTATATTTATACCGTCTTAAGCACGATTGGCGAAGACGGGCCGCCAAAATCGGAGGAAATGTACACGGCATTACTGTACAACATTGACCAGGCCAAACAGTGGGCGGTGGCTCACGCAATTTACAGCCCGTCGTCGGGCCCCAGCTATATCTGCGGTGATGTCAACGCCACCGGCGGAGTGAATATACTGGATGTGACTTATCTTATTTCGTATCTTTACAAAGGCGGCCCGGCCCCTAATCCGGTGCAATCCGGCGATGTCAATAATTCGGGAAATATCAACATTCTTGATGTAACATACCTGATAAGCTATTTGTACAAAGGAGGCCCTGCACCGATCTGCCCATAAAAAAGTATCTGTAAAATAATGCGTCCTTTCAAGGCCCGGGTCATACAGACTCGGGCCTTTTTATATCGTTAGTTATTGTCTGCCAATAAATAAGAAATCGGCTGTGATTGCCTGATTAGTGCACGTGGTGCAAATCCGAAGTAAACATGATATAATATATTCCGTATTCCAAAAATCGGCTTGACAGAAAACAGGCGGCATATTACTTTGCCGATAAGAGGAACTATTATCGAGGTTTCAGTTTTTCAGTCATACGATTAACGCGTAATCTCGCGCCATTAAAATATTAGTCTCGCCCGGGAGGCCCTCTTTGATTCGACTACCGGGGAATGTCGGCTTTATTCGGTGGGTCAAATTCATAAAAGGAAAAAATGATTTTAATGCATTCCGTCGGCGCGTAATACACCGCCGGATATAGCATTATTTAAACCCAAAACGCCATCACTATGCATGATGGTCCGCCCAAGAGAGGTGCGCTATGAAGGCTCTGTTAACGTTTACCATGATGTTGATGTTGCTACTCGGGCTGTCCAGCCCGGTTTCCGGCCAGGACCCGCCGGATGACCCATTCGGGGGTGGTTTCCCGGTGAATTACCAGCCTGAAATTTTCACCATGGGAGTGCAGAACGGTGCTCTCCATGGGTGGGGATTCGCCTGGTTGCCTGGTTTGGATAGTATCTTACTGATGGGTGATGATTCATTTCCCGAGATTTATCCATGCGGGAATGACCGCGATATCGCAGCAGGCGATTTTGACGGCAATTTTTTGGATGAATTAGCCGTGGCGTTTAGTATCCCCGGATCGGGAGTCTTTGTAGGCATTCCAACTATCAACACCTCCACCTTAGCGCCGAATCCTGCGGAGTACCGGGACTATATGGTTCTGCAGGACGTGCTGTACTCCACCGATACACTGGCCGATATTCTCGGCGAAATTCGCGTGGTAGCCGGTAATTTCTATGAAGACCACGCCATGGAATTTGTATTGGCATATCTGGCGGCCGACAGCACCGTCAGTCTTTCAGTATTTAAGCTGGACACAATGATGTCGGCACTGGAGAGAAAGGCGACAATTTCGGATCTGTCGATCAATACGGATGTTCCTCCATCACAACGGGTAGATAAGATTAGTCGTTTCGATGTGACCACGGGCGATTTTGACGGCGATGGGCTCGATGAAGTCATCCTGGTGGCCAACGGTCAGGCCCAATCCGCAACTGATGTCGTTATAGCCGCTTATGATTACGATACGACCGGCAATACCATTAACGCGGTCTCCAAGCTTTCATTCGAAGTTAATGACAGCCCGGCTCATACATGTTTACGCAGGTTAGCAGTTGAGGAGGGCAATTTCGATACCGATGTTCGAGATGAAATAGCCATCATGGATCGATGGGCGAATCCGCAGGCAGACACATCCCGGATTAATGCCCTGCATATCTTAAAATTAAGCCCTGATATGACTGGCATTGATGAATCGCAGAAGGAAGAATTGGCGCCTGTATACCCCTGGGTGCCCGGTAATTGGACTAATGGGACTCAAGACTATATTAGAGCCCTGACAGTTTACAATGGTGAACTGGTCGTCGGGGGGGATTTTACGGCTATCGACGGGGTTGCCGCCAATCGTATTATCCGCTTGAACGGCGTGGCATGGCAGCCGCTTGGTTCGGGGATGAATGATGATGTACATTCCCTGACAGTCTACAACGGGGATCTGATCGCTGGGGGGGCGTTTACGACCGCGGGCGGGGTTGCCGCCAATTGTATTGCCCGCTGGGATGGTTACTCGTGGCAACCACTGGGATCGGCTATGAATGACACCGTGCGATCCCTTACGGTCTACAACGGGGAACTGATCGCCGGGGGGGATTTACGACTGCCGGCGGGGTTGCCGCCAATCGTATTGCCCGCTGGAATGGTGCGGCCTGGCAACCGCTCGGTTCAGGGATGAATAATTGTATATTCACCCTGACCGTCTACAACGGGAATCTGGTCGCGGGGGGGAAATTTACGACCGCCGGCGGGGCTGGGGCCAACTATATTGCTCGATGGGATGGTTCATGGCATGCAATGAGTACGGGGATGAACAGTACCGTATTATCCCTGGGGGGGTACAACGGGGATCTGATCGCCGGAGGGTTATTTAGTACCGCCGGCGGCGTCAGCGCCAAAGGTATTGCACGGTGGAATGGTTCATGGCATGCAATGGGCTCGGGGATATTAGTTAGTGAAAATTGGCCTGGAGCTGTCTATGCTTTGACAGAATACGACAATGATCTGATCGCCGCGGGCTTTTTCTATATTGTCGACGGGATGCCTGCCACACATATTGCTCGCTGGAATGGTACCTCATGGCAACCGTTTTGTAATGGGATGGATGGTGGCCTATTTTCACTGGCGATCTACAACGAGGATCTGATCGTCGCAGGTCGGTTCAATGGGCTCGACGCAATCTGCGCCTATGGTATCGCCAGCTGGGATAACCATAGCTGGAGGCCGTTGGAACTCAGCCGAGACTTGCCTTTGGATATGATGGCAAGGGATATCAATCCCATTACCGGCGACCAGGATATCTCAATAGATGAGCTTTTTATTACGAACTGTAGCGGGAACACTAACCGACCGGAGCAGTATATCAAAAGTTATGCCTTTGATACTGCTTCATCCCCGGCAATGTTGTACATGACTTATGATAAGGTTGTTGTAGATTCCTTCTACGAATGGAATATTGATTTTGCTTTAAGCGATATTTGTACCAGCCGACGGAGTATGGTCATGGGTAATGTCTCCGGTGATAGTGTCACCGACCTAGCTCTTCTATTCCTGGACAATTCCGGCGCAAAGAGAATCGAGTCTCTGAACGCCAATGACCTGGCGACTTCGTCGTCCAGAAGTGACACCGCTAACATGAGTGCACTTGTTTTTGCTGATCTGGATGCGGCAACAATATGGCTTGGCCCGCCGACATACTTCCATATGGACAGTATAGTCCAGCCCCTGGTGGTTCTCAATGTCCCTCCGGTGCATTTCGATGTTCTGGAAGATACGGTCTGGGATGTCAGCAACCGCTATCCCTGGCCGCCCGCGAGCGGTTATGAGACTTATTGTGCCTATGCCAATCGCCAGCAGTACACTACTTCCATTCAATCCGAAATAAAAAGAGATTGGGGAATATCGGCCGGTCTGAAAACAAGCCATGAGGCAGAGGGGATTACGGTTAAAACCCATTTGGATGCGAAATACGGCGAGGGTTTCTCTGTATCGGGCACACATTCGACCACGCTGTCAATTGATTATGGTGAGACGGCCGGATCGGACGACCGAATCCTTGCGGCTGTAATAGGCTATGATATCTGGGAGTACCCGGTTTATCATGGGGGTCAACGACTCGATGGCGGTGATGTCATCATCGTGGATCCTTCGGACGTGCACAAGGAGTGGCTCGATGCCAAACAGGTCGGGTCATGGATTACGGATCATGAAGTAGAAAATATTTTCTCTTATCCGGATTATAATGATCTTTCGGATAATCCCATGGTTGCCTACGGAAACGTAATTGAGGGTATCACCAGAACAATGTCACCCACCGCCAGCGGATACTGGGCCCTTAGAAAGGAAGAATTTACCGGAACCGGGGTCGAGGAGCGCAACAATTTCGGCCTTGAGATTGGAGCCTCATTGGGATATGAAGGCGGTCTGGATTTCTTCGGGATTGAGTTCAAAATAGGCTTTGAATTAAATGTCAACAGCACTTATGATCAGAGTGAAGTCAGTACGTATTCGACAACTTTTTCCACGGCTGACAGTCTGCATGTTCAGTACGGCTATATCAATTCCGCCGGCGAATTTGAAGGGAACAGGAAGTACGTAGTGACACCTTATGCATACTGGAGCAGAAACGGTGCTTTGGTGCTGGATTATGCCGCCGGGCCGAAAGCCAATGACCCGGGTGATCCATTGACCTGGTGGCAAATTCACTATAGCGATCCCGACCCGACTTTCCTCCTTCCCTGGCGGCTGGAGCCGGAAAAATGGGGCACTATTTCAGACGAAAGCAGGTTTAAAACCAAGGATATCATCTTTATTCCTGCGAAACCGACGCCCGGTGACACGGTGCTAATAATGGCCCGGGTGCATAATTTCAGTCTGAGCCCTACGCCGACACCTGTAAAAGTAAGTTTCTACCTCGGTAATCCGGATAATGGCGGGATGATTCTTACCGACAAAAACACCGGTGATAGTATTTTCTATGCCTGCGATGCCGACGCCATCCCGGCCATTGTTGGCCCGCAGGGTGAAACGGCGGCGAAGATGGTCTGGCAGGTACCCGGTGAGGGAAGCATTTCGGGCTGCCAGCGGATCTGGGCGGTTATCGACCCGCTGGATGAAATCAGCCCGGAGGTTCATGACAATGACGATCCTCTCACCAATAACAAAGGCTGGAAACTGCTTTATGTAAACACCGATAATATCTGTATCGACACCGATGGCGACGGCTGGGAGGATCCGGCGTTTCGGTGCAGCACCTGTCCGAATATGTGGGATAACTGCCCGACAGTGGCTAATCCGGATCAGGCCGATAGCGACGGCGACGGCATCGGCAATGCCTGCGAAGATTTTACATGCGGGGATGCCAACGGCAGCGGATCGGTCAATATACTTGATGTAACTTTTATTATTTCGTACCTGTATAAGGGCGGGGCGGCGCCGGTTCCGGCGCAATCGGCCGATGTCAACCACTCGGGCAGTGTTAATATTCTCGATGTGACTTATTTAATAAGTTATTTGTACAAAGGAGGCCCGGCACCGAATTGCCCGTAAGATTGAAACATAATCTCAAACAAGGACTTAGACGAATATCTTACAAGCGTGGGCAATTTAAAAAATATTTTGTAAGATATCGGGGTTTGATTAAATCTATAGGATGAAGCATGCCCGCCTCCATTGAGTCCGCTTCTCCGGAGGCGGATTAGGGCATAGCGCACAAAAAAGCCCGCATCTTAAACGATGCGGGCTGATTTTTTTGAGCCTGACGGCGGCCTTATTCGAAGACGGAGACGAACTTCTTGTCGCGCCCCTTCTGCTGAAATTGGACCACGCCGGTCACCTTGGCATAAAGCGTGTCATCCTTGCCGCGGCCGACATTGAGGCCGGGGTGGAACTTGGTGCCGCACTGGCGGACAATAATTGTCCCTGCGTTGACCGCTTCGCCGGAATAGGCTTTGACGCCGCGCCGCTGGCCGTGACTGTCGCGGCCGTTGCGGGAGGAACCTACGCCTTTTTTGTGAGCCATTTCACTACCTCTTATCTCAAAACATTATATTCAAAATTACGGCCCGGCTTTCACCGGGCCGTGTATTATAATAATAATTTTCAAAAAAGCAAGCGTTTTTAGTTGCGAACCTGCTGCGGTTTTTCCTCAGCCGCCGGCTTTTCATTGAAAGTGAAAAGCAGTTTTTCATCATCGGCGCTGATATACAGATTGCAGTCGCCGGCATACTGGCCGCGCAGAAGTTCCTCGGCCAGCGGATCCTCCAGATATTTCTGGATCGCCCGCCGGAGCGGTCTGGCGCCCAGCATCGGTTCATAACCTCTGCTCGACAGTAAATCGACCGCCTTTTCGGACAGCGTGAAACTTATCCCCTTATCCGCCAGACGCTTAGCGACATCGGCGGTAAGAATGGCGACTATTTCCTTGATATGTTCAATGGTCAGCGAGCGGAAGATTACCGTCTCGTCAATACGGTTCAGCAGTTCCGGATTGAACAGCTTCTTCAATTCCTCGGTGACCTTTTTCTTCATCGATTCATAGGAAGTATCTTCCTCTTCGGAGCCGAAACCGAGGGTCTTGCCGTCCTTGATTCTTCTGGTTCCGATATTCGAAGTCATAATGACCACGGTATTGCGGAAATCGACTTTCCGGCCGAAGGAATCGGTCAGCGAACCATCATCCATTAACTGGAGCAGGATATTGAAAACATCCGGGTGCGCTTTTTCGATTTCATCGAGCAGAACCACCGAATACGGCCGGCGGCGGACTTTCTCGGTCAACTGGCCGCCTTCTTCGTAACCGACATATCCGGGCGGAGCGCCGATAAGTCTGGACACGGCGAATTTTTCCATATATTCCGACATATCGATACGAATAAGAGACTCGGCATCTTCAAAAAGGAATTCCGCCAGGACCCTGGCCAGTTCGGTCTTGCCGACGCCGGTCGGGCCGAGGAAGATGAATGAACCGATCGGACGGCGCGGATCGCCCAGCCCGGCACGGGCACGGCGAATGGCGCGAGTGATGGTGCTGATGGCAGCATCCTGACCGATGATGCGTTTTCTCAATTCGTCTTCCATACGGAGAAGCCGTTTCGATTCTTTTTCCTCGAGACGGAAGAGAGGAATACCGGTCATCTGAGAGACGACCTGCGCGATATCATCCTCCTGCAGGACGATTTTTTTCTGTTCGCGCTTCTGATCCCATTCCTTTTTCATATCCTGCAGTTTTTCTTTCTTGAACTTCAGCTCATCACGAAGCTGGGCGGCGGTTTCGAAAGCCTGATTCTTGACCGCTTTTTCCTTCTCTTCCTGCAGCCGGGAGATTTCATTTTCGATATCGCCGAAAACTTCCGGCTTGGCATAAGTGGCCAGATGCGCGCGGCTGCCGGCTTCGTCGATAACATCAATCGCCTTGTC
>JBFMFJ010000017.1:0-20676 GCA_040752235.1 Candidatus Zixiibacteriota bacterium
TTAGATACATTCCGGGTGATCAATCTGCCGTTAATATTTCGTTTTTGCCATCGAACGTCCCGGGTATCTATCCGCTTTATGATGATTCAGTTTTATACTCTGTAAAAAAAGTAACATATGGCGGCGAAAGCTTTACGGAAGTGGCCGGCTCCAGATCCACTTACAGTACCGTGAGTGTAATACAAGTCTTTGACATGGACTCCATGGTTATGAGTGATTATATCCCGCCGATATACTCCTGCCCGCTGGGTTTGGAAGGCTGGACAAGACAATATTCGCTGATCAATGCCTGTTGGGTCGGGGATTTCAGTTCGTTTTCGCCCGGTTATGAGTTTGTGGGCGAAATTTATCAGGCCGCCTCGGGATACAGCGGCCCTGGGCCGTTCCCGACTGAGCCGACTTGTTTATATTCGTCTTATCACCTGGCTTGCTACGATCTCTCTTCCCCTGACTCAATCAGTGAAATCTGGAATAACGAGTATGACTCCGATCCGGAAATCCAATTCATTTTCTCCGACAGTTTTTATACAAACAGATTTTTTGCCTGTAAGGGAGGCCGGATATATGAGTATCGAAGCTATGATGGTACTGTCGTAGATTCCTCGAATTCTCCCGGTTACTATGGAATTCCGATGGCGTATAAAAGTATCGAGACCGGAGGGGTGCGATATCTTATCACGCACTCGGCCAATACTCTCAGACTTTATTCGGTCGATGTGGTTGTCCCGGTGGAAGAAGATAGCCCGTATCTGTTACCCGCTGTCTTTAGAATGGGCGAACCTTATCCGAATCCATACAATGCCCGGGTGAATATTCCGCTGACAATCGCGGCGAAGGGGAATTTGATCGTTGAAGCGTACAACGTTCTTGGGCAACAGGTGGAAGTAATATATGACGGAGAAGTCCGGGCGGGGGAATTGAACCTGGTGTGGGACTCGAGTAAATTCTCGTCCGGGGTTTATTTTATCAAGGCATCGTCGGGAATATCATCAGTTGCGACCAAAGCGATACTGTTGAAATAGTCAATATCTCAAATCAATGATACCGGACATTGCATCATTTATTTCATCAGCACCATCTTGCGGGTTTGCCTGAAATCATCACTCCTGATTTCATAAAAATAAATTCCGGAAGAAGCCGGATTCCCGCTAAAATCGTTTCCATCCCAGATTACGGCATGTTCGCCGGGCTCGATTACGGCATCAACCAGTTCCATGATATTCCGGCCAAGCACATTATATATTGAAATAGTCACGTGCGCACGGCGCGACAGCGCATAGCTGATTTTGGTCGAGGCATTGAACGGATTGGGGAAATTCTGCAGCAGGTTGAAAGATGCCGGCAGCGATGAACGGTTATCGTCGGGCGCATCGGAGGATTCATGTTCAAAAGATGTCAAACCGTCACCGAAAGTTGATATCCATACCATGCCCGCGGTATCGACTGTAATATCAGTGACATCGGCATTGCTTCCGACACCGTTGTAACGGTCGTATGTCACCCACACGGCGCCATCAAATACCGACAGCCAGACGTCAAAAGCATTGGTCCAGGCATGACCGGCCCAGATATAACCCAGACTATCGACGGCAACAGCCGTGACAGCGCCCGGGGCAAGACCATCGGCCTCGGTAAAAGTTGTCCAGTCGGATACGCCGTCGAACCGATTAAGCCCGGAATCGGTCCCCAGCCAGAAGTATCCCGAAGGATCCTGCACCATGGCAAAAACAAGATCGCCCCTCAGGCCGCTGTTGTCCCGGGTGAAAGAGGTCCAGTTACCGTTATGATCGAGTCTGGAAACTCCCCCGCGCGTCCCGAACCAGATATTTCCGTCAGCATCAATCAGCGATGATAATGTATTATTGTCGGCCAGACCGCTGTCGGTTGTATAGTGGGCGACGGTGGTGTCGCCGTTGTATTTGATCACACCGGCGCCAAATGTGCCCAGCCACATGAAACCGGAATCATCGACGACCATGGTCTTGATGTCAACATGCTCGAGACCGACCCCCTGAACGTACTGGGTCCATGTAATCAGGCCGTCATAACTGCAAAAACCGTAAAACGAGCTGAACCAGAGTGACCCGGAAGAATCCGAAGTGATATCGGTTATGATATTGCTCACCAATTCCTGGGGAGCCATGTATACAGTATGGTTTATTCCGTCGAATTTCTCGGCGCCGTTGCCATTACTGCCGATCCAGACCGAGCCGGATGTATCGGCATAAAGCGCATTAATATAATTACTGATCAAATCATTATTATCAACATCATAACTCATCCACCCGGCTGCTGCCGGTTTGGCTGATCCGAGGGTCAATATGATTATGGCCAGGACTATTATTTTCTCAAGCTTCATTTATATTCTCCCGTTTCTATTATAGACGTAACTGCTTCGACAATATAACAATAAAGTTTGATTTGTAAAACCCGGCTGAATTTGGGCCGTTAATAAATTGTCTTAAATCATTCAAAAATATAAATTTGTTAATAGCGCTTGCTTTTCAGGGATTTTTTATTATACTTAACTTATTGAAAGACAATAAAGTAATATGTGCGAGATGTAATCTTTAATCGTCATTATTGTCGAATTTGACCATGATGAATAATAGTATTATGAACAGGATAAATGAATGACCAGTCCAAAAAAATTAGTGATTTTCTTCGTCACCCTGATTTTCCCAATATTGATGTATAATCCCGCATATTGCGGGCAACTGGCACCAGAACTGACTGCAAAAATATCGGGAACAGGTGCGCTTGATAGAATTCCGGTTGTCATAACACTCAAACAGCCGGCCGTGAAATCGAATTTAAAGCATGACCTGATATCCGAATATCGTACCTTCAAAGATCGCTATCAAGCCGGTACGGCACGTTTGAAAAACGAGACATCGATTGCACAGGCGAACCTGCTGGCAGTCATGAGACAGCTGGAAAGATCGGGTTTGGCCGACAATGTCAAAGGTCACTGGATAGTTAATGCCGTCACCGCCTCCCTTTCCGTATCCGAACTGCAAAATATATCCTCACGTGCGGATGTTGACATCATTTATGAATTGCCTGAATTGAAGCTGGTCGAACCGGATTACATGGCACCATCGGAGCCGAATCTGCTGCCGTCGATGCCGGAACCGAATATCAAAATGGTCGGGGCCGATTCGGCGTGGGTACTGGGATATAACGGCGAGGGCCGAATTGTCTGCTCTTTCGATACCGGTGTCGAGGGCTTGCATCCGGCGCTTTATGACAAATGGAAAGGTCATGACGGCGATGCGGCGGCGGCCTGGTTTGACCCGATCGGCATGCAGCCTTTCCCCCATGTTTTTGCCTATCTATCCGACGCCACCCACGGGACGCATACTATGGGAATCATGGTGGGAGCATGCGATACTCTTCAGTATGACAGAGACAGTATCGGCGTGGCTCCGGGGGCCAAATGGATTTCGGCGGCCGTTATCAGTTTGATCGGCGCCTCGGTCATAGATGCCTTCGAATGGGCGGCCGATCCGGACGGCGATCCGAATACGATCAGCGATGTGCCTGATGTCATCAATCACAGTTGGGAGTACAAAAATCTTGACTGCGAGCCTTATTTCCGCGAAATGATTGACAACACCGAAGCACTCGGTATTGTCAATATCTTCGCAGCCGGCAACAGCGGGCCCGACACTCTTACCATCAGCAATCCGGCCTGCCTGTCCTATGATTCACTGGATTGTTTCGCGGTGGGCTCGATCTATTACGGCGACAGCCTGATCGCCAAGTACTCCTCGCGGGGACCTTCGTACTGTAATCCTCTCGCAACTCGTATGATAAAACCGAACCTTGCAGCTCCCGGCGACAGCATCTGGTCATCGACCGGTTCGCAGTTTATCACCCGCGCCAACGGCACCTCGATGGCCGCGCCGCATGTGTCCGGGGCGGTGGCTATCCTGCGTCAGTATGCACCGGATGCCACGGTCGATGAAATCAAGCAGGCGCTTATTGCCGGGGCGGTGGCCCCGCCGGATGCGGAACCTCTCCCCAATAACACTTATGGGTGGGGTTTGCTCTACATCCCGGCCGCACTGACGGCGCTGGATGCAATTATACATGCTCCGGCTCCGAATCTTAAAATATATTCCTTCGATCATTCGTATGCCTCACCGGGCGATACGGTGTATGGGACAGTGATAATAAAAAATATCGGCGCCAGGGTCGAAAATGTTGTCGGCACCACTTCCGACGGCAGCGGCGGGCTGGAAATTCTGATCAACAGTCTCATCTTCGGGACAGTGGAGTCGGGAGACACCGCCCACAGCGATATCGAATTTATGGCGGTGATCGATGACACTGTCACGACCGGACGACTATTGTCGGTGAACATTGATTTGAGCGATGGCGGCAGTTATCAAATGTCCGGGAAACTTTATGTCAGAGTCGGCAGTGTCCCGGAAAAATCATTTTATACTCACACCAACGACATTCTTAATTTTACCATCTCCAATTTTGGTATCTACGGGTTTGCTTTCAACAGTTTTGACCCGCTCAGCTTCAGCGGCTTTCGCTATATAAATATGTCCCGTAACGATATGTTCGAGGGCTCCTTCATTATCGGAACCGATGTCGATCATATCTCTGATGGTATCCGTAATTATGCTGAAGAGCCGGACAATGATTTCGCGGTTGCACCCAATGGTGATCTGGTCGTTTCTGTTCCCGGATCGAAAGCCGACCAGCAGACATCTTCGATTTTTGATGACAGCAAGGCGGAAAATCCGATCGGTCTCGAAATAACCCAGAAAACATACAGTTGGAATGACACCCCCAATGACAATTTTATCATCATGCAGTACATTGTCAAAAATGTCTCGGATAGTACTGTCAGTGGCCTCCATGCCGGGATATTCATGGATTGGGATTTGCATAATGAAAGAACTGACAGCAGCGGCTATGTTCTCGAGGAGAATCTTGGATTCATAAGCCATGGCCAGGCTTTTACTGTGCCGCCGAAATATCGCGGGGTGGCGGTGCTCAATCCCGAGGGCATGACGACACATGGTCTGATAACCACACTTCCCAACAACAAGGTAATTTCCTTCACCGAGCTGGAAAAATTTACGATGTTGGCCGCTCTTACATATACGGCTACCCCCAATACCTGGTATGATCCGGCGGACCTGGTTTCGACCGGGCCATTCGATCTGGCTCCCGGTGCTCTGGATACCGCCGTTTTTGCTATCGTGGCGGCCGACACGACTTTGGCCAATCTTGTGGCGGCGGCCGCGGCGGCGCGGGCGATGTATGATATCGTGACGGATATTATTATAGTCGACAATGAGATTCTTCCGGATAAATTTACTCTGGGGCAGAACTATCCCAACCCGTTTAATCCCTCGACCAGGATTGCATTCACTTTGAAAAGCCGTTCGCAGGTAAGTCTCAGCATCTATAATTTGCTGGGCCGCCGGGTGGCCGAGCTGATTGACAGCGAATTACCGGCAGGGAGTTATGAAACCTCGTGGGATGGCCGGGACAGGTTCGGCAATGAAGCCGCGGCGGGCGTATATTTCTACCGACTGGAGGCGGGACAGTCGAATCTGACGCGGAAAATGGTGCTTTTAAAATAGGTGGCCCGGTCCTATCGGGCAGGTTGTTTTTATGATATTTTGTTGACGGACAGTCGCTTTTGGCGATCCGGGCGGTCTCATTTTTGGGAACAATTGGCCATAATTTGTGTTGACAGAAGCGAAAAATTTTATATACTAGGGCACGACTTTGCGTCCCCATCGTCTAGCCGGCCTAGGACACTGCCCTTTCACGGCGGCAACAGGGGTTCGAATCCCCTTGGGGACGCCATTTTATTGTACGCGATTCTGTAATACAATCCTGAAAATTCTCCAATCTTGCCTTCTCACTCGTCATTTATTATAATAGAACAGCTTGTCGGAGATGTATAAGTCTTCAGGTGTGGGTAATTGTCGGGTTTCTCATCCGTTTTGCGACTCATTAGGAATCCGGCCTACTGAGAGTGGTGTGGAATCAATAGACAGAGGGCACAACTCGCTTATAATATTTCGGAAGGAATACTTGGCTGTCCCACCGGTGCATCTCTTCTATCGGCGGAAGTGGAATTCGGGGTGCGGTTGAAGGCACATCCCTGCATTGTTGGCGCGACCTGGATTGAAAAAGTCAGCGGCCGTTTGTTTGTCAAGATGAATTATAGCCCTTGATACGGGTCTACGAGGTACTATGATGAAATGTGATTTTTGTCGCGAGGAGATAACCGATCAGGCCGCCGTATGTCCTTGGTGCGGCAGACGCCAGGGTGGTATTTTCGAAAAAGAAGGACCTCAAGTTTCTTTATTCTCAGGTGTTCCCTTGGTGAAGAAATCATGGGTGGATGACGTTAAAGAGAGAAATGAGTTTAAATATCGTCATGTACCCAAGAATGTAAAAATTCATGCATTTGTTCCAATGTATCCCAAGACTTCCCCTGAATCCTGTTACTTCTTATCTACATTTGACGATACGCCGACATGTATACTGCGGTTGGGCTCTGACCGCACCTTGGAGTACTTTACTAATTTTCACCAAGCAGCTAAACGCGGGCATTTGGCTGTGATTGTCAGAAAATACTGTTATCCAACCTATCCAATCTTGCAGACACTCTTGAAAGTCTGCCTGCCTGATATGCTGTATTACGCGGAAATACTTGGTGATATCTGTGACGGCGACATGCGGGGATTTATATCTAATCTTTGTGCCTCATGCCAATGGAAGTTCGTATTACTACAGCAGCTCCCGGACCGCGAAAAGCACGTTGAGGTAGTAGTGCGTGTATCCCCTGGAGACGTTGCGGAGGTCAAAGAAGAAGTGCGCCGCGCGGTTGCACACTATCTTGGAATTCCATGCGAGGATCGCGACTTCGACCGGGCAGCTGAGGAATTTATGAAAAAACCTCCTGCACTTGACATGAATGTCTAGATAAAAAAAAGACGGCGTGGGAATTGAGTAATAATGTAATTGTCGGGTTTCTCATTCGTCTTATGACTCATTCGGAACCAGACCTACCCAGTAAGTCATTCCGCGCCGAATTATCTCGGCCCTGTTGACTTCCAACGCACAAACCAACAACCTTATCTATCTGTCAAATAAACAGGGCAAAATCACAACAAAGCCATTCTATATTGATCCATAATTTTTCGAAGAAGAGGCTTCCGCTCTATTCTTAATTGAGTCAAACAGTTTCCTTCAAATAGGTTCAAAGATCTTCAATAAAAGGACGCCAAAATTTATAAATCGGCGGTTCATTCCCGAATAGCTGTGCCTTCGCAAAAAATTTTCAACAATTCCATTCCAGGTTTTGTCATTTGGCCGTCAGCGTATTATATTTATACTTGACAGAGTTTACATGAAATGATATTATAATTATATATAAGCTTGGAGGGAGTCATGTGATTGTCTGATGATTTCATGAAATAGGGAAATTTCATCTTTGACTTTGCATCATTTCAATCGTCTTCATCCGTCAATAACTCAATAGTAATACCATAAATATTTCGAGATCACTGTATCTCCGATTTTGGTTTTTACATTCATTCGCTCCAATCGGCAGAAAGAACACTGGATTACAAGTATTCACCGATTATCCGAGGTGATTCAAATTATTATAAGTCGGTAAACCGGCGCCAATTGCGCCACCAGTGAAGCAACACGAACTTGGGAGGAAACTATATGAGTAATTTAACCACCTTAATATTAATGGTTGCAGCATGAAAGGAGTAATGTATGGACATTGTTAAATATTCCAGGATCAAGATGTTACTATTTGTATTATCATTATTGATATCACTGCAGGTCCAGGGCGCCGATATCAACGATAACAATGTGGCGTTACTGGGACAGGTGAAGAGTACAAACAGTCTCGAAATCAGTCAGTTAAACACCCATCGATTGGTCGGTGATAAGCTGATCACCGTTGCCGATCAAGGCGACACCCGGGTATTTACAGTATTTGACGCAGGGTCAATGAAAGAGCTCTGGTGGACAGCTTTTCCCTTTACATTCTTCTATGTAAGTGATGGGGATCGTCCCGCGGTTGTTTTAACCCAGGTTCTGAACGAAGCCGAGTTCAACATCAAGGCCTTTGATTTAGGCGGCGAGTTGCTTTTTTCCAAGGAGCATTATGGCGAAGGTGAAATTCATCCCTCACCAAATGGCGACTATTTCTATACATGTTATTCTCAGTTAAGCCGTAATATACTGGAAGTGTTTAGCCGCCGTGGAGATCTGCTGTTTTCATTCCCCAGAATAGGTTACCAATGGGATGCGGCCTCATTTAATGATAACGTTTTAAGTTATTATATATTCGATACGGTTAAGTTTATCGATGCCAATACAGGCTCGGAGATTAAATCGGTTCATGTCCCCGTAGCCGGCACCGAGCGTGTCGACATGTATCCGATAACACCGACCAGATGGCTGGCGAAAAACGGCAGTCGGATGATTTTATCATGGCATGGAAAAGTCATTTATTTCGGCCCCGACATGGATATCGTCTGGGAGGCGAGGTCGCCTTATCTATTCCTTAATGCCGCTTTTTCCGCGGATAATCAATATGTTGCTATTTATCGAAAAATAGAAAAGCAATGCCGGCTCGATCTTGTTAGATCTTTGGACGGGGGCACTTTATGGCGCGAGGAGACCCGCTCCAATGTCATGGAAGGAACCAGCGATCATCCGAGCGTGGTTTTTAGCGGCGAATATATCCAGGTACTGAGTCCGCAAACGAATTATCTTGTATCCGGCGCATTGAACGACAATACGCGCACTTTTTTGTTCAATTATGATAAGGCAAGCGGAGATCTTAAAAGTAAATCTGCGTTTGAAGGGGCGGTTCTCATCTATGACTCGTTCTCAGGAGCAACGACCTACTCCGTATCAGCCAACCAAAAACACAGCATTTTAGTGAGGGAGTGGACAAATGCAGAAAATCATAATAAATAAAAATATTGGAGCGGTCATTCTGCTGATGCTGTTTTGCTTTATAATGGTGAATGACTGCGCGTTTGCCCAAATTTGGCCCATATCAGGATCATCCGGCGATTTTGCCGATACACCAACTTCGCCTTTTGGAATAAGGCGATTGTCAGCCGACCAACCTTATGATCATCACGAGGGACTGGATCTTGCAGCATATTATGATCCGGTGTATGCGGTCGATGACGGCTGGATTTACGAAATGAAAGCGAACGACGGCTCGGCCGGAAACTGGGTTCTGGTGGGGCATAATAGTTATCCCGACATGTCACTTTATATGCATCTCGACAGCTGGTGCGAGGACCTGGAGGTAAACTGGCCCGTCTATGTCGGGGAGCAAATAGCCACGTCGGGGTGGTCGGGAATGCCCGATGCTTCATATTCACATTTGCATTTCGGATATATCGGCTGGGATGCGAACTACAACATGGTCGGCCTTGCCGGACCGCGCTGGAATCCGGTTTATCTGCTGCCATACTGGAATTCAACATGCCCGTCGCTTTTTAATGAGAATTTCAGTGTTTACTATGATCCCGTAACTCAGGCAATCGACTATATGACGTTTACCACGTATTCGCCCGCCGATGAGTTGGATTTTGCCGATATTATGATCTGGTTGTATGCCAACAATGATTATGAAATAGCCTGGATTTATATGGATGATTATTATTCCAGAGGTGATAACAACGCCGATAACGCCCAGTGGCACGGGAATTTTACCTTTTTCGCCGGGAACTCGAATTTAGAGGTAAGCATACAATGCCGGCCCAGAAATTACAGCACGTATGATTCTTACCACATTATTGACTGGACCGTAAACCCGGTCAATAATACTATTTTCCCCGACGAGAACTGGCTTGGAGTTTCAGTCGAGGATATCGACTACGATTGCGAGTTCTACTATAGCGCCAACTGGGGGAATACGACCGGGCTGTGTCCGAAGATTGTCGTCTCCGAGTTCTGGGCAAAATACGACAATAACAAAGTGGAAATTGGCTGGATCGGCACGCAGTCGGATGATTTGATCGGCTTGCACCTTTTAAGAAGTCAGGATACTCTTTCGGGATACGAACGAATAACGGAGGAACCGCTCAATATCGATGGCGACAACAGGTTTATTGATGACAACATAGGGGAAACAGGATGTTACTATTACAAATACGAACTGCTTTATGCCGACGGCCGAGCTGTCAGGGCAAATGATTTTGCCTCGGTCAATATTACCCTGCCGGAGGTCTTCAGCCTGTCTCAAAACTATCCCAACCCGTTTAATATGAATACAAGGATAGAGTATTCGCTTACCGGCGCCGAGGCTGGGAGCGTCAGATTTGATATTTATGATATTCTGGGCAGAAAGGTCCGGACAGTTATCGATGAATATCAGGAAGCGGGATTCTATCATGTTTTCTGGGACGGAAACGATGATAACGGGAACGCCGTGGGAAGCGGAATTTATTTCTATAAATTATCGGCCGCAAATAATGAAGAAACCCGAAAAATGATGGTTATTAAATAAGGAGACAGAAAATGTTATATAAGAACAAATTTACAAAAATAATAATATTCGTCTGTCTTGTCATTTCCATTCCCGGTTTGTTGTCGGCCGCCGACGAAGATTATCTGATCATCAGTCATAACAGCCTTAATGGAGACGGGTTAATAAACCTGGAGGCGAATATCGAATCAAGAGGCCATTCGGTTTACCGGCATCTGATCGGCGACGGAATCACGGCGGATGATATTAAGGCGTTTATTGAAAACAGGTACTATAACTCAAGAAATCTTCCGAGATATGTTCTTTTGGTCGGAGCTACCCGATACATCGAAGGTGCATCGCATATCGCCTCGGCCGCAAACAGCAATTTTATCCCCGGGTTCTATGCCGAAAACTACTTCGGTGTGGTATGTCTATATGATATCGATTATGTGAACTTCGATCCGCTGCCTCTTGTCAACGAACGGCAGGAGACGTCGTTTCCTAATATCATAATTGGGCGGCTCCCGGCGGTTTCCAACGAGGACATTCAAAACTACGTCGATAAGCTGAACGTTTACCAGGCTAATATTGCCGCAGCCGAATGGAAAGACGATGTCCTGATGCTGGTCGGCGATAAGGACCGCGGGACAGTCGCACCGCCGGCGGAAATCATCGTGACCCAGATGAACGATATCGCCGCCAATCATATACCCTCCACCATGGAAATCAGCTCGATAGCCTATACTGACTATACCGACGCCCTGGTCAGGCTGCAGGATATAATAACCTCTATTGATGCTGGGAAACTTTTTGTATATAACATGGCCACAGGGGCGAATCCGCTTAACATAGCATATATGATTCAGCTTGGCAGCGGGGATGGATTTGACGCTTACACCGATTTAAGTGTTAATGACAAATATCCTGTCGTTTTCGGGGCGAGCTGCAGTATCGGTCAATCCGACGGTGACTATGAGGGACAGCGTTTCCTTGCCGAGAACTTTTTGTTTGCGCCTCTGAGGGGCGCGATAGCGTTTCTTGGCCCTGCCGGAGCGACCAGTCAGTATGCCAACTACGTTCATTCCCGGAGCTTCTACGATATATTCTCGGAACATCCTTACTGGACGCTGGGCCAGGTTGCAACGGCGGCCCAGATCGATGCCTATCGTAATGAAAAGGACGCGGGATTGATGGATACCCATGAAATGTACACTTATTACGGCGACCCCTCTTTGCTGATATATAATGACAGTTTGGACTGGGATGAAACTGTTACATATTATAATTTTGAACTGGACTCGGAACTGCCCGGGCAGAATGAGTATTTCCTGACGTCAAATCATATTATCAATGACACTTGTCGCCCGGCGCGCTGTGTCGAACCAGATCAGAAAATGATGGGAGCGTACTGCCTGAAAGTGGCAGGCGAGGATATTTATGATGCGCCCGGTCCGGCTCTGACGAGGTGGGAGCTGTTCGATGTATCCATTCCTATTACATCCGAAACCAGGTTTATGCATTTCTACGAAAGGGCCATCAGTCACCCCAACAATGTCGCCCGCATAAGTCTCAATTGCCTGCTTGAAAGCGGTGCCATGCTGTCCGACCTGGTTATCATGGGACCGCCGAAAGATCAGTACGGCAACGGGCTCGCGGCCGCCGACAGGGTCGATCCGCTATCGCCCGATAAGCCTGTATTCTACGCTTTTGACATCTCCTGCTATAACGGAGACCGAATAACGAAAATACTGGCGGAATATGATGCCGCCTCGACTCTGGACCAGGGACGCTTCGAGGCCTATTTCGACGAAATTGTTTTCAGTGAAACATGGGGCAATTCACCAGTGGTCGGTGAAATTAATATGGTTTCGAGCTTATATAAGGGGAATACTACCTCAGCATCGATAAGCGCCGAAGACCTAAGCGATCAAGTCAATAAAGGCGATCAGTTGAATTATGATTGGTCGGCAACCCAGGGATCTTTTACCGGAGAGGGCTGTCAGGTTACCTATAATGCCCCGTCATACACATATAATGACGTCGTCATAACATGTGTGGTCAGCGATCTCGGCGGACATGAAATTACAAAAACCAAAATCATCGATATCACCGAACAGTCGTCAGGAGGTTGTCCCTATGTGTATATTTGGTCCAACGGCGGCTATGTAAAGGATAATGTCATTCTCACCGAATCCGAAGATAACATGAGAGCCAATACCGTTGTTGTCGACTATCTGCCGCTGACTGTCATGCCCGATAATGATGGTGGGTTCGTCAAATTAAAAATTGCCGAATACGAAAACGAAATATCCTATATCGATCAGATCGAAATACTGGCCTATCCTGATGACTTGACTGCCGACGAACAGCTGGCCATTGACAAAGACGGCAGGCTGGTCGCTATCAGTCATTTGATATCGCCCAAGTATGCCGGCAGTTCGCTGGGCAACGACTTGAGTGCCAATATAATGATCAAAGACGGCAAATGTTTTGAATACTATGGTGCCGGCGATCTTACCATTGCCTTTCCCAACCTGGATTCAATTTACAACTATGAGGGCGGCCTGGCAAAACCGGCGGAGCAAGAAAATTCGGTAGGGACGGTTATCGAGGATCCCGATAAGAATATCAATATGGAAAAAATAACAATTATTTCCGAGTTCGAAAGTGCGGCCCGGGGCAATTTCGTGACTGTCAGTGCCGTATATAACGACGGCAGTGCAATTGAACTGAACAAGATAAATCCACGGGCCGGCCATACTCTTCCCGCTCTTACCGATATTACCGAATACGTTACAACCGTGCGACAGCCGACATTGAAAATACGCTGGAATCAGTTTTACCGGGCCGACGTCATCTCTGCCTGCAGATATCGGCCGCTCGCCGATCCGGAACTTATCAGATGTGTTTCGGCGGTCGATCATGAGAGCAATTCCCGTCTCGGACTTATAGAGCATGTCGACAGGGAGAATTTGAAAATCATGCCGGGTGAGCATGTGGAGCTAAAGTTCCCGGTCCCGACATTTTTCGACAGGGCGCACTATGTGCTTAAGGTAACCGGATATTACAAAAAGAGCAGGCAAATGATCGACCCCGAGTCGATGCCCGAGGATATCGTTCTGGGACAGAATTATCCAAATCCGTTCAATCCTATTACGAAAATTGAACTGGCCCTGCCCTCCGCGACCGAGTGGAAACTGGAAATCCTCAATGTTGTCGGGCAGGTCGTTGACAGAATCTCCGGTTACAGCGAGGGCGGAAATGTCGTTGTAGAATGGGATGCCTCCGAGTTTGCATCAGGCATTTATTTCTACCGGGCCAGCGCTCGAAATTATTCTGTCACGCGTAAGATGATTCTCGTCAAGTGAGATTGGCCTGGTATCATGCATGGTTTTGGAAATGAAAATGCTGAGATCGACATCTTGACAAAATGGCAGACATCGAATGGTCAATAATTATTGATGTTCCATTTGGATAGTAAGCCTGTAAATCGCCCCCTGTTTTCAATCGGGGGGCGATCGTTTTTGGACAATCAAAAATCGTCCGAGACGGCCTTTCTGGCCCGGTACTGCGCTCCGGGTTTGCTGTCAGCCCGCCTGTCGCAGGAAAGTTCGAAGTTCTTCAATGAAGGGACGCCATTTTATTGTACGAAATAATAAAAGTATTATCCCAACATTAAATCAATATTACATTGCCGTCTGAATGTCTTGACTTAAAACTCCTCTGGAAATTGATGATAAAATCCCGGAAAAATACCTCAAAATAGATAAATCTTAATGAATATAGACTATCTGTAAATTGCCCAAATTGAAATAACACAGCAGTGCTTAAAATGGCCGGACAAAGGCAGATTTTTCGTATCCGCGGAAGGATTTCTTCGATGGCGTACTAATAAAAAATCGGAGTTTCGAATTAAAATCCTCCCCGTTCCGGCATTGACCTTGGATAATTCCTCTGTCTTAAAAGGAATTATTTACAATCAATTGAACAGAAGACCCAGAATTTTCTTAACAAACAGGCCTATTTAATCAAAACCATCTTTTTGGACTTAATGAATTCTCCTGCTCTAATTCGATAGAAATACACGCCGGTAGCGACTTCCTTCCCATATTCGTCGGTACCGTTCCAGTTAACATTATAATACCCCGGCTCCATGTCCTTGTCCAGAAGCGATGTGACTTTTTGTCCCAATATATTGAACACCTCCAGTTCAACATGAGCATTTTCGCATACTGCGAAGGCAATTACCGTGGTCGGATTAAAAGGATTGGGATAATTCTGCATTAATTCATACCTGTCTGGTAATAGAGTATTTTTTATCTTAAAATCTACCCTATTGGCTTCAATATCTGCGGCCAGAGCCCCGACTATCGCGACCTTCCCGTCAATCTCAATAATATTTCTCTCGCCTTTAGTTATATAATATTTTCCATTGATATCAAGAATGCCGATTTTTAGCTCACCTTCGCTTTGAATCGAGTAAACCTTCAGATGATCATCATAGTTCTTAATCCCCAGCGTATTAGCAGTTTCTGTCTTAACGAGCAGTTCGAGACCATACAAGTCAATCGGGCTGTTAACAGTAATTATACTCTTATTATTTTTGGCGGAGCATTCGATTTCGGCGATTTCATTCGGCACTATTGATGCCTTGTCATTTCCTTCACAATTAGGCTCCGGTCCGCTTCTATACAGGAAATTGAGCAGATAGGTAATATCAAGAATATTAATGGCGTTATCGCCATTAACATCCGCCGCCTTGTACGGTTCAGGTGCAGGGCCGCCTCTGTAGAGGTAATATATTAAATACGTTATATCGAGAATATTAACGTGGCTGTCATTGTTGGCATCGCCACATATATATTGGGAGACGATGCTGATATTGAGAGAGTGCGTATTATTTCCTTCATCGAGCTCGATTATCGTATTCGGGTAATCCGCATAAAAAATCAAAGCGCCGGAATCCAGGTCGAAGTTTGGCGTCCAGATATAGTCAACGCTTTTCGCCTGATGTGAAATAATCGAATTAACCAGCACCGAGTCTATCATGACATTACTGCCGCTTGAATCGATAAATACACCCAGGTAGAAACTGCCGCAGTCGGACTCTCCCTCATTTTCAATCGTCACTTCAAAGTAGGATGGGAGATCTTTGACGAGGGTCGTCCCTCCGGAGGAAATATCCACCGATGAGATTACCAGATCAGGTTTCTCGGTATAAATTACATTTACAACCTCATTGGTCTCAATTTCATCATTGACATCAAAAACAATTACGGCCTTGTTTTTAATCTCGCTTCCTTCCGGCAGATTATCATCCGACTTAATAGTGAAAATCACATGACCCTCGCCTCTATGAGTGCTGTCATTCGGAGGGAGGAAGCCGACATAGGGATCGAGCGGAGGCTGCCCCGTGGAAGGATCAATCGTGCTGAAATACCAGTGCGCCTCTCCTGAATAAGGATTTATGCCGGCATCGATTTCGAGCAGCATATCGGTGCTGTCGTAATCAACAGTAGTGTGCCAGTAGCTGCGATTATCCGGAACCTGAATTGAGGTGTCGCCGAATACGATTTGGTCAAGCTCAAAGCTTCTCCAGTCAAGATTCGAATCCAGTTGATCGGTGACAATCACCTCGACAGCGGGTGCGGTGGCATCGGCAATATTTTCAAAATAGATGGCGTATGGCAAGGTTTGGCCGGATGCGACAAGATTTTCGCCGTCAATGCCGGTCGGCCCCAGCTTTTCATTGGGATCACACGGTACAATTTGCTGGGTCACACCCTCGTCTTCCGGATCTTCAGGATCAACAGGTGGATCAGGAGTTTGCTCTTCACACTCATCTTCGTTCGGATTCAATTGGATAACGACTTCAAAAGTATTTAATGTATTAATATATGTGTCAAAATTATGGGCTTTTCCACAGGCGTTCAAACAATAACCCATATGATGCCACCATGGTTTGTCTGAGCTACAATGGTAGTCATACAAATCAATATGAAAGTAATCCACATAGCCATTGCAGATAGCGATTGGCGCACAATCACCTCCGACTATTTTTGCTTCTACATAAGGCACCGTATAGCTAATACCATCCATTGAACCAAAGGCGCATATTAAATTGTTGTCGGGGCCGGGGTGCAAAGGAATCGTATGTCTATTATCTATATGAAAATTAAGAGCAGTCGCACCTGGACTTCCCGCAAATGCAGAATTGAGCCAGTCCCTTTCTATGTTATAAGTGCCTGAACCGTATGTGTCATATTTATTCTGAACAATGCTTTTTAATCGATTTATTATGACTCCCTTTACCTGTCCATGAACATCCTGCAGACTATTCAAAGCACTAGTGTGTACCCATGCATCCTGAGCCGCATCACTTCCTGAATTGTGAGGTTTAAGGCTTCCATCTCCATTTAAGAAATGAGACATATTCTGAGCAGCTGACCAGGAACCGGCGGCAGCAAATAAGTTTCTGAAAAAGAACAACTTGCTTCGATAAAAATCCATAAGAGTGCTGGAAGAGCAATCACAACCTTCATAAGGTGTATCGTAGCCGCCAATTTCTTCCGGACATGGATCGTTATAGGATTCTCCGCTGCCAACAAATCCATCAGGCAATACAACAACTCCGGCATTTTTATTTTCGCCTTCCGGAATATATGGATTGCCTAAAACATGCATTACGGTAGAAAGCAATAGGTCGCTTGCCAGATAAATGGTTTTATCTTGAGTACTAAATTGCCGACTAACCTCATTTAGCCCGTAAAGATAACTACCCCAGGAATTTCCATAGACACTATCCAGGGCCGTGATTATATTCTCTTCCTCGTCTTCTGAAAGAATCAACTGAAGACTGGAAAGGTATGCAGCAAAATCAGGTTCAGAATAATCATTTTTATCCATAATTGAAAGATGCATGGTTATTGTGCCTGCAGCCCTTGGTTTTACCAGCCATGAGTGTGAATTGGCCGAACCAGGAGGCAGGCAATATGGATATCCTTCCTTTGAGATTGCAAGAAAGTCGACTCTTTTTGTATTGACAATAGTATTATTGTCAATGGTAATATCTAACGGAACGGTACTACTTAATGACAGCAGCGGAGCCGGTGTCAGGTCACATATTCCGGTATTACGATAACTTATATATACATAGAAAGACTGTCCTAGCCGAATGGCCCCAGGCATTGAGATGTCAATATCCAGATCACCATATCCCGAAGATTGTGTATTTACTATTTCCAATCCGCCGCTTATCTCACTGACCTCTCTATCCACCTGATATTCAGCAGATGTATCTGCAGTATCAACATCAATGATGCCCACAATTTTATCATATGTAGCGGCAATATCATATGTTCCGGCCTCGATATTTGACAAATCAAACGTTGCCAGGAGAGATGATGGTCCGGGACTTAATACACGATATGCCGTCGCCACGGTATCACCGGATTGTAATAAAGATATTTCAACAAGCTCATGCATCATTGCGCCATCTAATCGCAATGTTGCGTCACCGCAATTACCTACAATAGATGGTTCTACTGCTGTTATTTCAAAACTAATTTCTTCCGCAAGTATTGAACATTGAATAGTCGTATCAACTAGATAGTCGCAATAAATAAGAATATAATATACACCACTTTGATCAGTTGCAAATATTGTAGATCCATCACCATACGAAGTGATTGAACTGGAATAATCGTAATCGCTTCTGCTCGGAATACCGTTGTATTTTAAATGGATTTCCAATTCACTTCCATTTGATAACATGTCAAATGATAGCCGTAAATCGGCATTACCATCCATCGTTGTTTTGTAGTAATACGGTATATTTCTTCGTAAAGTGGCATATTGTATAATTCCCAAA
Source organism: Candidatus Zixiibacteriota bacterium (assembly GCA_040752235.1). GTDB lineage: Bacteria > Zixibacteria > MSB-5A5 > GN15 > PGXB01 > PGXB01. The sequence continues at coordinate 18,372 of JBFMFJ010000017.1, forward strand.
TCGAGAGACTGTACATCAACATAGATATTATCACCGTTAAAAGCAGTGTTGTCGTCTTCAACCGTTTCTGCAATATTGTTCCTTATATCCGTCCGAATAAGAATATAGTATTCACCGGGTGTCACTCCGGGCAGGCCGTTGTCCAGGATGCCGAAGAAATCCTCGATATTAACAGACATGGCTTTACTGTAACTCAACCCGGATTTAAGGCCGCCGGTCATGGTCGCGGTTCCAATGACAGGATCGTAATAGTCCCAGGTCGTGTCGGATGAGATATAGACACCATCGGTCCACTGCCCTTCAACATCGGCGCTCTCCGTATTGGTGACGGTCCATTCTATGGTTACGCTTTCGCCGGCGATAGCGCTGTCCGGAACAGTAACCGAGGAAACAACAAGATTAACCGGCTCCGGCAATGCCACATATGAAGCGGAATCCTTGTGCAGGTAATTATTGTTTTCATTGAGATATTCATATACATCGTCATTCTTATCGGCTTTGGCGAATATATAATAATACCCGGAAAGACCCTGAGGAATTGTCGCGGCCATATCTGCAGTATAGCCGGAATCAGGCTCAAGTCTGTCTCCTGTCCGGTGTTTCGAGCCGATTAGTATATCGGTGGCATCAAGATACCTGTCTTTTGACATGTAAAGGGCGTCATACCAGGATCCGACCCTGGTTTCTCCAATTCCGAGATTACTGACGGTCCAGGAAATATCCGCGGGCATTCCGGCGACCACGGAATCCGGCGCCGATATGGCGGTAATCTGAAGGTCCGGCGGAACCTGCTCCACGACCAATTCGCAATATTGATAGTTATCCGATTCATTTGTCTCTTGTATCCCGTTATAGTAATCAGCCGCCAGAATGATATAATATGTTCCGATAAGACTATCGGGACACACGACATTTACTATTTTCGAATAACTGCTGTCGGCGGGAAGTATGCCGAAATGCACGGAAGTCAGCAGTCCGTCGTCGCCATAATTAAAGATAGTATCTTCTGACAGGAATAATACATCCGACCATTTATCTGTGCCCGATGGCGTCGGGAAAGGCCGCGTATTCATGACTGTCCATTCAAACGACATTGTATCACCAGCGACAACCCCGGCCGGGCACTGGAAGTCGATAATTGCCATATTCGGAAGTTGCAGATCATTTGAATCGGCCGGTTCAATCCAGATAGGCGATATGGCAATATCGTTTTCATTGTAGGTATGTTCATAAACGCTGTAATCGGCATCAGGTTTGATTTTGAGAAAATAGGAACCATCCAGATTCAATGGCAGTCGCACGATCCTGTTTGTCGTATAGCTGTTATCGACGTTTAGAACGCCATTGTGACCGACTGAAAGCAGCACCCAATCATCCTGTGTATCAAGGCTGTCATTATTGGATAAATAAACCCGGTCGTTCCAGGAGGTCTCGATTGTCGGCCCGATCCCGAGATTGGACACAGTCCACTGGACGGCCACTTCCAGACCGGAAATTCCCGAATCCGGTGCCACCAAATCAGTGATGCTTAAGTCCGGCGGGGGAGATAGAGTTATATTCCATACCGCCGAGTAAATGTTATTAGTATCGGCTGAACCTTCATAAACCACGGAATCGATATCAACCTTTGCGAACAGGTGATATTGTCCCGAATATCCATCCGGAATATATATTGATGCGGAGTCGGTATAGGATTCCGCTGTATCCAACGCTCCCTCATGGTCGCCGGTAAACAACAGCAGATCTGCAAGCGGATCAAGAAATTCATCGGAAGACAGGTACAATTGATCCCTCCAGGCCTCCACAGCCGTCCTTCCCGGGCCGCTGTTTATCACTGTCCATGACAGAGTCAGATTTTGCCCGGAAAATGCTTCCGCCAGCGGGACAATCGAAACAACCTGCAGGTCGGCCGGAGTATACGTGACATCTAATGTCGCGGCACTGAGCCAGTTATTTTCCTCGCCTCCTGACGTACCTTCAAAAACACTATTTCCGGTATCGGTAACGGCAATAACATAATAATCGCCCGATGCGTCCCCCGGTATCGTAATGGTCGCGGACCATTGATAGGAACTGTCTCTCAATAAATTACCGGTGTATGTATATGTCGACATCAACAAATCATCGGCGGAATTTAACTCATTATCCGTAGATAGATAAAGAGCGTCGATCCATGTCTTATATATTGTCTGCTCATAACCGTTATTAGCGACAGTCACTGAAATCTCAATCTGTGAACCGGAGTTGATCGCATATGTATCCAAGGTGACGGAAGTCACTTCCAGGTCCGCCGGTGGCTTTGGTG
>JBFMFJ010000018.1:0-19936 GCA_040752235.1 Candidatus Zixiibacteriota bacterium
ATATTATATTGACACGATTGTTTGCTCCTGCTATTTTTAAATATATCTGAAATATCACTGAATTTGCTGGATACCCGGACATCGTTTAACAATTATATAGACCACTCTGGCGGCGTCCAACATGCCTTAACGGCCTGCGATAGGGGGAGAAATGAGTGATGATAATAGCCAGCTCACTGATAGAATGATGAAGGAGTGGGAAGAGTGCCGCAAGACCATCGAGCGGTTCGACAAAACCGTCATCGATTTGAGAAAATACGGGTTCACCCTGATCACCACCTTAATCACCGCCGGAACATATTTTTTCGCCAAATCAGAAACGATTGCCCCTCTTGAAAAGGCGGCCGCTTCATTCGTGATAACCGTCCTGATTTTCGCCCTTTACACAATTGACAGGTGCAACGAGAATTTCATCCGTGGAGCCGTCAAACGAGCGGAACAGATTGAAGACAAGTTGGAAATGGGGCTCTCCAAAAGTATCAGTATATATTCTAAGCGAGCAGAAACCGACACGCGGGGAATACTGCTGTATATCCTGTTTGTCATTAGTTCGGCAATCCCGGTTATGGCCGGCACCGATCCGGATAACCCGCATTCGATCAGGCTGGCGATTGTGTATGGCACAATTGTATTTATGTTCATTGCCGCGCTATGGGACAGGTTTGAAATCTCCCGCCTGAGCGAAACACGAAAAAACAGAAAATTCTTCAACGTATATGAATACCTTCGCTGGATAAAGTGGCTGGGAGCCGGTTCGGTTATACTGTTGGTCGCTGATTCGCGCCAATGGTGCATGGTTATATATAAGGGAGTAATAATATATGCTATCGTGACAATCGGGTTGTTTATTGCTCTCAGGATATGGACCAAACCAAGAGACAAAGCATACAATCCGGAAGATCCGATGGGAAGAACCTGTGTGTCCGCCCTTTAAATAATAGCTCACCAAATAAAAAAATGTCGAAATGCTGTAATGGCAGATTTCGACATTTTTATTTTGATTATGATACTAATCAGGAAGCGGAAGCGGTGTTGACCACACGGTCATCGCCCCAGAGTTCGATGACCTCGATGATTACAGTGTCATCTTTCTGCGGATAACCATATACCGTGATCGTCGATTTGACGGCCAGACGATCATAGCTGAAATCCATTTTTCGATTGGTGGTGCGGTCGATAAGCAAAGGTCTCTCACCCAAAAGGGCGATGAAATCCTTGTTTTCAAAAACGATGACGCCCTTTTCCTGGTCGATCGCCTTGACCGTGCCGCTGTACACGAACGGATATTGCTTGCTCAGCTCAAGGCTGCTTGGAGTATCGGCCTGGCGACTATCCGGAGCGGTGCGGATCGTTGAAAAATTCGAATAATCCGAAGTAACCGATGAGGAACCGGCAATTTCATCGGTCGAGCATCCGGCTATAACGGCCAGAAGAGCCAGAACCGGAAGTACAAAAACGAATTGTCTGATTAAGTCTCTCATTAGTGCATCCCCCATAAAAATGATGCGGTTGTGGTTTGTGGATTAAAATAGTCCAATATTGATAATTAACAATTATATGGTCGCCATTGTTCCGCCAGGCAGGGCGGGACCCCGCAACTTATACAGGATTTTAAAAAAGTCCGCCCCCTATCACCTCGAATACCAACAGGTTAGCGGAAATCAGAAAAAACTTCTTTTTTGGGTGAAAAAACCGCTTGACAAAGTCGATATAATTCATTAACTAATTGGTTAGTTAAACTAAATGGTTGGTTTATTTATGAAAAAGGATGGAATAACAAAAGACGACAAGGGGCGGGCTGAAGGCTCGGCGGCCAAAATACTGGCGGCGGCACGTGCCGAGTTTGCCGCCTACGGACTGGCCGGAGCGCGGGTCGATCGTATCGCCGAGCAGTCCGGAATCAACAAGGCGATGATATACTACCATTTCGGCTCCAAGGAAAATTTATACCAGGAAGTAATCAAAGAGGTCATCGCCGGTATCGCCGCTTTTCTGAGCAAAGTCTCCACCGAGGTTGCCAGCCCGATGGAAATACTTGAAAAGGTGGCCGCATTTTACCAGGATATGTTTTACCGGGCCGGTGATTTCCGGGCCATCTTTCTGCGCGAACTGGCAGCCGGCGGCGGACGCCTTAAAGAGGCCTTTGCGGCAGTCTTCTCTGAACAGGAAGTGCACAAAAAGATGAAGGCCATTATCGATCAGGGCAAAAAGACCGGCCTGTTTCGCGATGTGGACAGTACGCATGCCATCATTTCGTTTATGGGTATGAACATTTTCTATTTTATTGCCTCACCCATTATTAATCAAATGTGGGAGATAAAAAATGAAGAGCGATTTTTACAAAAACGCAAAACGGAAGTGCCGGACCTCTTCCTGCACGGCCTTCTTGCGAAATAAAACGGCCATTTTGATCTTGCTGTTATCTTTGTTTCCTATACCCGGACAAGTCCGTGCCGCGGTTTCATTATCGCTGTCGGAGGCAATTGAAATGGCGGCACGAAACTCTTTTTCTATTGAGTCATCAAAGTATGATTCCCTCTCCACATTGTACCAGTATAAAGCGGCCAAATCACTACGGTTCCCGTCACTCAGTCTCGATGCCCGTTCCAGTTTCGTGGATAATATCCCGACAGTTGAGTTTCCTATGATTGGAAGCCGCGATTTTGGGGCGAAGAACAGTTACCAGGCCGATCTCAGACTGAATGTTGCGTTGTTCACCGGTGGAAAAATCTCCCGGCAGATCAAGATCAGTTCAGCAAATCTCCAGGCTGATGCTTTCGCACTCGAAGCAGAGCGGTCGAAAGCGGCCTATGACAGCCGTCGGGCATATCTGAGCGTCATGCTGGCCGAGGCGGTGGCATCGGCAGCGGATGCTTCTTTGAAACGAATCAATATTATCCGCAGCGATGTCCAAAACCTGTATGAGAACGGTTTGGCCGATTCGATCGATATCCTTGAAGCGGAACTGGCCTATCAGCAGGTATCGCTGGCGTCGTCGGAAAAACATTCGGCCGTAACAACCGCCGTAATAAACCTGGCGAATCTTTTGGGATTACCGGGTGCAACGGAGTTCACTTTGACGGAGAAAATATCACCGCCTGGCGGGGATCCGAAGGATCAGCCGGTTGACAAAATAAACCGAGTCGAGTTGAAAATGCTCGATAACAAAATCCGCGCCGCCGAGCAGGTCACGGGACTGAACAGCTCGGAGTATTTCCCATCGTTGAGCGGCTTTGCCGGATATTCATACGGCAAGCCGAATCGTGATTACTTTAATGGAGAATGGGATCATTACTGGGTGGCCGGGCTGGCTCTCAACTGGAATCTGAACCTGGCCGGAAAAACGACACATAATGTCAAAGCCTCAAAACAGGCGGCCTCATCGGCACGCATGCAGCGGAATGATCTGGAGAGAACATTCACCATCATGGCCGAGACCACTCTTGAAAAAATAAAGCTGGCTTATCAGACAGTTATTACATCTGAAAAAGAACATAACATTGCGCGAGAGAAGTACCGCCTTGCCACCAACAAGCAAAAGGCCGGTCTTCTGACTGTCAACCGCCTGCTTGAAATTGAGGCGGAGTTGACATTGAGCGAACAGCAATACCGTGCATCCATAATAAATTACTATATAGCTAAAACCGAGCATTTGTACGCCATTGGCTCCGAAAAAATATATGGAGGATTATAAAATGAAAACCGCCCTGCCAATATTAATAATAATAATCGGCCTGCTGGCTGCATCATGCGGCGAAAATAATCTGCTTCCGGGCGGTTCCGGTTTGATCGAATCGACCGAGGTTATTGTGTCGGCCGAAACCGCCGGCAAGCTTGAAGCGATACGTTTTCTCGAAGGCGACCCGATAAATGCCGGCGATACAATCGGCATGATTGATACCATCACCGTTTCATTGCGTCTGAGACAGGCCCAGGCGCTTAAACAGGCGGCCCTGACGCAATTGAACGTTGCGGCTCTCAACCGAGAGCAGTCGGCATATAATTTTGATCTGGCCACGAAAGAATATGACCGTATGATGGCATTGATAAAATCCGGTTCGGTCAATCAACAGCAGTATGACAGGGCTGAAAACGCCTATAATCTGGCCGGGCTGGCGAAAAAGCAGGCCGATGCAGCGGTCGATGCTGCCCGCGCCGATTTGAAAAAAATCGAGGCTGAAATTGCCCTGCTCGAAAAACAGATGAACGACTGTTTTCCGACCGCACCAATAAAAGGGATTGTAACCGATAAATTCATTGATACCGGCGAACTGGTCGGAGTGGGTGCACCTTTCATAAAAATTTCTCGGCTCGACACGGTCTGGATCAAAGTGTACCTTCCCCCGGCAGATTTAAGCAAAATCAAATTTGGCGGTCAGGCGGATATCGACCCGGAGGATAACGGCGACATCATGCATGGTACTATCACATGGATTTCATCTTCAGCCGAGTTCACGCCCAAAAATATCCAGACCAAAGAAGCCCGCGCTGATCTGGTTTATGCCGTTAAAATTACCATCGCCAATCCTGATGAAAGGCTTAAAATCGGAATGCCGGTTTCGGTAACGATACCATGAATGCGATAGAAGTACATAATCTTTACAAAAAGTACGACGAACTTACGGCGGTGGATAATTTTTCCTTCACCGTCGGCGCGGGAGAACTGCTGGCTTTGGTCGGGCCGGACGGCGCCGGCAAGACGAGTATCTTCCGCAGTCTCTGCGACCTGATTGATTTTGATTCCGGCGATATTACCATCGGCGGATATGCCCATAAGAGTGATTTTAACCGGATCAAGGATATCCTTGGGTATATGCCGCAGCAGTTTTCACTCTATCCTGATCTGTCAGTCGAGGAAAATCTTGTCTTCTACGCCGGATTGTTCGGGTTCAATCGTAAAGAGTTCGATCAAAAAAAGGAAGCACTCTACAAATTTTCAGGGCTGGGCCCTTTTGCCAGGCGGCGCGCTTCGGCTCTGTCCGGAGGCATGAAGCAAAAACTGGCTTTGAGTTGTAATCTGGTACATGATCCGAAAATTCTATTGCTTGATGAGCCGACCACCGGTGTTGATCCTCTATCACGGCGGCAGTTCTGGGATATTCTAAAGAATCTCAGGGCGGACGGCGCTTCGATTATGGTATCGACACCGTATATGGATGAAGTCGCTCTTGCCGACCGGGCTATTTTTATCTATCAGGGGCGGAAGCTGATTGAGGGTACTCCGCGTGAATTAACCGGTCACTTCGACGGCAATGTTTATCGGGCCGATTTCTTTCCATCGGCACAATGCATGGAGCAACTGGAACAGATTGATGGTCTCTCCTCCAGACGGTTCGGCTCGACCATTCATCTGTACACCGCGGCCGCATCACCGATCGATAATTATCTTGAGCAGCTTCACGCGGTCGGCATCGAGCGGAGTATGCTTGAGAATATAGAACCGGATTTGGAAGATGTATTCATTCAGCAAATAGGCAAATAAGCATGGAATATGCAGTCACGATAAATGACCTTACCCGCAAATTCGGCAATTTTACGGCGGTCGATCAAATCAGTCTGGATGTCGAAAAAGGGGAGATTTTCGGATTCCTTGGCGCCAACGGCGCCGGCAAGACAACGGCAATAAGAATGCTATGTGGATTATTATTGCCGACATCCGGCGGCGGCACTGTGGCCGGATTGGATATATATAAAGATAGCGAGAAAATAAAAAGAAGTATCGGTTATATGTCGCAGAAGTTTTCGCTGTATTGCGACCTGACCGGGCGCGAAAATCTTGCTTTCTACGGCTCGGTTTATGGCATGAATTCCCGCGACATCAAAAATCGTATTGATGAACTTGCGGAGTACCTGACTTTGTCGAAATTTATCGACCGCTCCTGTGCTTCGCTCCCGCTTGGGTGGCGACAGCGGCTGGCCCTGGCTGCGGCATTGTTGCACCGTCCCAAGATACTGTTTCTCGATGAGCCGACCGGCGGGGTCGACCCTGTTTTCCGGAGGCGCTTCTGGGAAATATTGTATCGTCTGGCCGACCAGGGAACGACTTTATTCGTTACCACGCACTATATGGATGAGGCGGAGTTTTGCCGGAGAATATCAATAATGCACCGCGGAAAAATCGTCGAAATCGGTAACCCGCAAAAACTGGTTGCGAAATACAATCAGCCCGATCTGCAAGAGCTGTTCATCAAATTGATAACGGAACGGGACACCGATGCATAAAATATATAATATTGCATCCAAAGAAGTCCGGCATATCCTCCGCGATGTGCGCTCGCTGGTTATCGCTATCCTGATGCCGATGTTGATGACATTTCTGTACGGCTATGCCATTAACCTCGACATAAAAAATATCAAACTGGCGGTGCTGGATTTCGATCAGACTCTTGAATCCCGCGAACTGAGCGCCAAGTTTTTCAATTCAGGGTATTTTGTACCATCCATGCAGCGGCCTGACATCTCCGATCCGGAATATGTCCTTAAAACCGGCGATGCCAGTGCAGTCCTTACCATAAAGTCAGGGTTCGCCGAAGCTGTCCATAATAAAAAGGAGTTTGAACTGGGGCTGCTTGTCGACGGGGCCGATGCCAACACCGCCTCGGCTATTTCGAGTTATTCCAGTATCGTGCTTGCCGAATATGTCAAAAGCAATCTGCCCGTCAATTTCGAAATACCGGGCGTTACTCTTTCCCAGCAGGTGCTTTACAATCCGGATTTGAAGTCATCCCATTTCTTCGTGCCGGGATTAATCGCGGTCATTTTGATGATGATCTCCGCTCTGCTGACATCCATTACCATCGCCCGCGAAAGAGAAACCGGGACCATGGAGCAGCTTCTGACAACACCGGTAACACCGAGGGAGATAATTATCGGCAAAGTCATTCCATATATCGCGCTGGCGCTGATCGATGGGTTCCTGATTCTGGCTTTCGGCGTTTTTCATTTCGGGGTGCCGTTTATCGGATCGACCATGCTTATGCTTATATTCGGGCTAATATATATAACCGCGGCTCTCTCGCTCGGCATTGTGATATCAACGCTTGTTAAAACTCAGCAGTTGGCGATGCTTACGGCACTCCTGGTGACGGTGATGCCGTCGGTGATGCTGTCCGGTTTCATTTTCGAGATTAAAAATATGCCGATTGTACTGCAAACGATAACACAATTTATCCCGGCGCGATATTTTATCCAGATTATCCGGGGTGTCATGCTCAAAGGTTCGTCAATCCAGGTTCTCTGGATCGAGGCGGCTTTCCTGATCGCCATGACAGTCGGTCTTTTAGCTATTGCGGTAAAGCGCTTCAAACTGAAAATAGGTTGATGTTATGCTCAGAACAGTTGTGGCCATAATCAAAAAGGAATTTCATCAGGTGCTGCGCGACCCGATGATGCTTCGTTTAATTTTCGTTATGCCGATAGTACAGCTCCTGCTGCTGGGGTATGCTATTACGACCGATGTCAAAAATATCGATATGGCCGTTTATGATTTCCACCGCTCGGAGCGGTCGCGTGAATATATTCGGTCGTTGTCGGCGGGCGATTATTTCAAAATAGGATCATCCGACATGAAATTAACGGAGTCTGATATCGAATTTTTGAAAAATAAATTCCGCTCGATACTGGTTATCCCGAATGATTTCTCGGAGAACATTACCAATTTCAAGCCGGTGAAAGTGGGATATGTCGTCGATGGCACCAACGCCAATTCGGCGGCAGTGGCTCTCGGTTATGCGGGGGTTATCACGCGCAATTTTAACGAAAAGGTGACCGGATTCAAAATGCCGATCAAGATGAAGGAAAAAAGGCTGTATAATCCGGAGGCAGAATCTGTTTACTTCATGGTGCCGGGTATTGTGGCGGTCTTGATTACCATGATTACGATTTCGATGACTTCCATGGCCATCGTGCGGGAGCGCGAGATCGGGACTCTCGAGCAGTTGATGGTGACGCCGATCACCACCCCGGCTTTTATCCTGGGCAAAATAATACCTTATGCAATACTCGCTTATCTCGAAATGTCGGTGGCACTTTTGATTGGTATATTGTGGTTCAATATCCCGTTTGCCGGGTCATGGCTGCTGCTTTATGGATTGTCGTTTATATATATCCTGACGACGCTTGGGCTTGGCATGTTTATCTCGACCATGACGAAAACCCAGCAGCAGGCGATGTTTTTCGCCTGGTTCTTTTCGATATTCGCCCTGCTAACCGCGGGGTTTTTTACCCCGATATCGAACATGCCGGAATCGGTGCAGTATTTGACACATCTCAATCCGCTGCGTTATTTCATGACTATTATCAGGGCGATCATGATGAAAGGCGCCTCGATTGATATATTATATCCGGAAATTCTTGCCTTATGCTTTTTTGCTGTCGCCCTGTTCACACTTTCCTGGATAAGATTCTCGAAACGGGTGAAATAGTCTTGGGTCTGAACCCTGTGGTCTTGACGATTTTAATGAGGTTCAATTAAGATGTCAGGAGCGCCCTTTGTTTCTCAGGGTCAATGACAAGGCTCCTGACCTATAGGACTTCATGTTATTACAATTAATTGTAGGGACAGGGCACCGACCTGTCCAGTGCCAACTACGATTTATATTGTGCATAGGAGAACACCCATGCGTGCGCCCGGTTTGAAAATGCGGGCCGACACATGGGTCGGCCCCTGCTATTGCTGAAACTTCAGTAGGGCAGGATCCGCAGTTCCCGACTCCTGTCGGGAACCAGCGATCCTGCCTATTTACTACTCTTTTTCTTTTTGGCAGGTGCTTTCTTCTTGCTGGGCGTCGATTTCTTCTTAGCCGGTGCTTTTTTGCCTTTGCCGCCAGATCCTCCTCCACGTGGTACCATAAAATTTCTCCCTTACCATTAATTGAATTCACTTTATTATAAAAACACATAAAAGACATACAAATAGGCTTATGACAGATAGTACAGCCGCTATCTGGGCAACAATAAGCCGCTTAAATTTCGAATCATTTGCGTCACTGTGCCATTTATATATTAACCATCGTTGTAATGTAATTTCGCGAAGAAAACATCGTCTCGGATCATTATCATTAAAAGGCTTAATTTGACCAATAGGGTTGATATGTGCGCGAAGGCTTGAGAATATATCAAGGTCATTGAATGCCCCGTACTTTTTCCCTAGTAATGTAATTAATGAGGTAACAACAGTAATAGTGAATAAACCAAGAGATATTCCGATGGAAATTAAAATACTGGACCTGGCAAAATTTTGTGCTATTGTCCCGACTGTGATAACCGCCGCGGCAATGCTTGAAAGACCCAGAAGATAGGATGCCTTGGTATCAAGAATTTCTGCCCGATCTTTTTCCCATATACACAAATTCCAGAAAATTTCAGATAGATTTTGTAATGATTCCTCATTCTGGGTTTTGTCAAGAATCGGTATGGCCGCTTCATTCATGAATTCAATTTCTAACGCAGAGGGGACTCTTCTAATTTTTTGCCCATACTCAACTGTTTTCTGATTCATATCGAGTCCTTACTTTATTATCGATTATTCGAATCCGAAATTGAGTGGCTACATGAACTATCATCGTAATATAGAAAGAAACAATACTATATTTCGTTATAAGGCAAGATTAAATTATTATTTTATCTTTATCAATTTTATTGTAACAGTCGTGGGTGCTCCCAGACCCAAAACCGATGGATTACTTATTATTAGTTGACCGACCTTGGTTAATTCGCATATTACCGAATAGTCATTTACTTGGCCAGATGCCGGGCAGGATGATCCAATCCACTCAGCCTTTGCACCATCATTGCTTGCAGTCATCTCCAATTTATATCTGCCCGGATCCAGTTTAAATGATATCGACTGCCCATCCTCGAGCAATTTCATCTCGTCAATGATAGTCCTTTCCGAAGAACAAGCCATAATAGATAATATTATCAGTAGCGCGATGAATATGCGCCCAATTACACATTGATTCACATTTATCCCCTTTCAATTAATAATGAAATTAAGGCTTTTTGATTATTATGTATAAAATAATCATAATGATAATATTTCTCTTGATCCCTTGGCCATATTAAATGTAATAATCTTCCGACATCCTAATAATATGAAAAAAGGGTTGTTACTACAACATATTATTTCTTTAAGTCCGTCATAACCAAGAACTTTATTCCGGATATCCCCGCAATATCTCCACCCAAAAACCACACCCCTTTAGAGTTAATTAAACTCTGGGAGATATTATAGAGGAGTATTTTTATGGCTATGAGTGCGTCAAAAATGTGGATGGTTAACTTGTTATTTTTGGTAAACGAGATGCTTCAACATAGAAGGCATAAGGCCAAAAAGCCCTCCTGCGGCCGGGCAAATTTACTACAAAAATGATGCAGCATGTTTAAAAATAGGAAAACGAACCCAATTCCTGGCAATCCCATGACTCAAATAAAATTACAGCGATATTTGGTCGAAAATCAGTATCAATTTTATATTAATTGGGTCGCATTTTTGTTAATATACTCACTCCCAAAATCAATATTTCGCCATCAACATTTCCTGTAACAAACTCCCGCGCCGGATGTCTAAGGGGTAGATGAACCAAAATAGGGACCTGTTCTGGAATCTGGTGGAAAGGGAGCATTTCAGGGCTCGCGCTTTCTGCCGCAAGCTGATGGGAAGCCGTGACGACGGTGACGATCTTTATCAGGACTGCCTGGTATGCGCGCTCTCCAGGTTCGAAAGCCTGCGAAAGATCGAAGCTTTCCGTCCCTGGCTGTACCGGATAATGATCAACCGGTTCAAAAACCGTCAGCGGCGGAACTGGTGGAAGCGCTTTCTCCCTTTGACCGATGAAACAGCCGAAACCGCGGCCGGGGTGAATCCATACCCTGCGATCGCGGCCCGGCGCCGGCTGGAAATCGGTTTCAGAACGCTGTCACCCGATGAACAGGCTCTGATCATGCTCCACGAGATAAACGGCTGGACCATTTCCGAGCTGGCCGAAATGACCGGCAAGTCGGAAGGCAATGTCCGGGTGATGTTGACCCGGGCGCGGCGGAAGATGCGGGAAGCCCTGTTCCGCTTTTTCAAAGGGTCCTGCTCAGAAGATATCGAAAATATGCTGTTAAGCGAGGTTAATATATGCATTGCTCCGAAGCCCGAAGACTGATCGAGACGGCGAAAGCCGGACTCGATGATGCAAGCGTCCGCGCCTTGAAAGAGCATCTTGAAAGCTGCTCCGAATGCGCCGCTTTCGCAAGGGCGGAGAGGATGCTTGACATTGATTTTGCCGCCATGACCACCGATGATAACACCGGTGGTCTCGATCCCGCCGCGCTGCGCCGCGAGATCGAAAAAACAGCGGCAAAACGAACCATTCCGGAGAAAATCATGTCTCAGATAAAATATAATATCACGGAACGTCCCCGGCTTGCCGCCGGGTTGACAATGGCCGTTCTGGCTTTTCTCTTTATAACCCTGGTGCCGCTTTCATACACCGTAACGACGGGTTACCGGATGACTTTATCCTATGCCGGCTCGGCCGGGGAGATTCCGCCGGCACTTCTTAATGCCGCTTTCACCGCCATCGGCTATGATAACGTTTCGACCACGGTTTCATCCGACAGTGAAAATACCGAATATGTCATCGATAATATCCCGACCAAAAACGAGGCTGATGATATCGGTGCGGCCGTCAAAGAATTAATAAAGGAAAAGGTCAGTGTCGATGTGAAGGTTGAGCCTGTTTTTGCGGAGAAAGCGGGTGCACTTTACGCTCAGGTTATGACCAAAATAAAATCAGATGCCAAAGAAGCAGCCAAATTGAAACTGGATAAGGGTGAAATACTTATTAATGATGAAGCTCTCTCAGGTGATATCTATTCAAAGGCGGTGGCCGATTATCAACTGCAACGGGATATTGAAAAGCTTCTCGCCAAAAAGGGAATGAAGGAAGAAGAATTCAATGTCAAAGTAAAGACACTGGAAGGCGGGGATACGCGCCTGATTGAGCTTAATCTGGGCCCGACCGAAGTCAGCCAGATACTCGAGAACGGCGTGATAATATTCCTCTCGGATAGTACCGTTGCCGTGAAAAGACCTGACCCTGATAATAAAGGCAGTTACTTTGAAAAAAGCCTCGATATTATCAGGGAAAATGAAGCTGATTCAAATGTGGTCGTCCCAAAACTCCAGCTCCTGATAAAATTGAGGGATGAAGGCGAATAAAACCTCATTGTATTCTATATAGTCATCTGAAATGGGCCGGCCTCCGTCGGTCCATATTTTTTAAATTAAAAAACCGGGGAGCCTGGCGCCCCCCGGAACAACCAGACGGATGCAGCAAAATGCGATTAAGAGAAGAGGAGGCGGTGAAGGCGGGGACAAAAAGGCGCAAAGTTAGCTCTCAGACTACTGACGCCGCTATTGAAATTGTGTTTAATCCGTTATTCGAATATGCGAAAAAGTCTCGAACAAAAAGCGAATCCGGGCTGTTACAGGAATATTAAATCAGAATAATATTGAAAATGAAAAAAGGGGCCAGATTACAATGCCATTTTTATTGTATTTTGAACAGAACAAAGAGACTCTTTTGAACAGTTGGGGTTTACTCGTATTGAGGGTGAGTGTCGGTTCAATGATGCTTCTCAGTCATGGCTGGAGCAAGCTGATGAACTTCTCGACGATCTCGCCCCAGTTTGCTGATCCGTTCGGTTTTGGGCCAGGTGTCAGCCTGGGTCTGGTGGTTTTTGCCGAAGTGTTTGCGTCGATAGCTCTTATTTTCGGCTTTTTAACGCGGCTGGCCACCTTTCCGCTGATAATAACCATGTTGACGGCGGCCTTCCTGATTTTTGCCGGCGAACCGCTCGGAAAAAGGGAGTTGCCTATTATGTATTTGATAGCATACCTGACAATTCTCTTAAGCGGACCGGGGAAATACTCGCTGGACAGGCTGATGTTTAAAAAGAATATGAATTTCTAATTATGAGTGGATGCCTGTCAAAGCTTGAATTGCTCAAAGAATAAGGCCACCTCGGATTGCTTTCTGAATGTCGTAATTTTTTTGCCGGCCGCATACTGCTCGAGCATTTTGAAAATATGCGGCCGGCTGTCTTTTCTGAAATTCCAGATCCATTTATAAAATTCGAAATCGATTCTTTCCGTGCAGCCGGGGGCCATATCGGGACGGACCCGTTTTCGATACAGCGTACTCCGCTTAAATGCCCGCCATAGACACAGCAAGGTCGGAAAATCAAAGAAGTATATTGAATCGGCTACCGGTATTCTGATATCAAGAGTCGAGCCATAGTTGCCATCGATAATCCACTATTCGCCGGTCACCAAACCGACGACTTTCTCCCGCCATTTGTCCTTATCGGTTTCGATCCATCCCGGATTCCAAAAGTGATAATCGAGATGGATTACAGGTAAATCAAGCAGTTGGCCGAGCCTGATGGAAAAAGTCGATTTTCCCGCTCCCGGGCTGCCGATGACGAGAATTTTATTGTCCATTTATTCAAAAATATTCCGAAACTTCGAATTTTTTTTCTTATTCATTATTTTGTATACCTCAGAAAAATCATCAAGGATAAAAGTAAATAATTATAAAAAACTGCAAATGTAAATTAAAAAAGCCCTGATGAGAGATTTCTTGCCAGGGCTATAAAAGAAGAAGGGGCCGACCGGCGGCCCCTTCTTTCCTTGGGAAATGAGGTAGGAGCTACATGATCTTCCCGTCCCGATAGTGGTAACAATCACCCCGGCATTCGGGGCTTACAACTATCGGGCCATATTTCTTGATATCTTCGCGCTGAGCCGCCTGACCGTAGACAAACTCGCGGTTATAGCCGTGGGTGGGCACAAAAACGGTCGGTTTAAGTTTGTCCAGAGTGTAGCAGGTGCCTTCATAAAGCGATACCGTATCCCGAACATGGCAGCCGGTGATATTCAAAAATGCCATATCGACATTATTGACTTTTTCGGCTAGATAATCGATTTCACCGGTAAAGCCGTCTTTAGCACCTTCAAGCCAGCCGGCATGATCACCGGCATGATACATCGTCAGGCCGTCAACATCGACAAGGAACCCGACCCCGGCATCATTGGCCTGAATGGTGGTGACATTAATGCGATCGAAGTTTTTGGTCTCGTGCGGAGGCATATATTCATAAGCCGGACCACCGTAGCCGGTTTCCCGAAACAGAGGCGACTGCTCCGGATCGAAACCGTAAATATACCTGACGCTGGCAAGTTTGTCCTTGAGGGCGTAAATACTGGTATCGATATGGTCATTGTGATCATGCGATACAAAAAATGTCACGTCGAGATTTTTGATTTCGTCGGGATTGATATGCCCGTTGGCCAGAAGCGGCTCGGTTGGGTCGGTGCCCGGATTCCAGTAGTCGAAAACAAGCAGATGGTTATTAGTCTTGACCGCCCAGCCGCAGTGTCCCAGATACCACATGTCGGCGTTGCCGTTGCCGACCGCCTTGGCAAGCGACGGGCAAAAGCCGTAATTTTCCTCTATACCGGAAGTCTTCGCGCCGCCGGCTTTGAGGACATCGACGACATCCCTGTAACCATGCCGGGCGGCATAGTAGATCGGCGTCTTGCCGTTCATGTCGGTGACATCCACCCCGGCGCCGTGATCCAGAAGCATCTTCGCGGCAACGGCATCACCCTTGATGGCGGCGTAATGCAGTGAAGTCCTCTGGCGATCGTTTTCGCGGCAATTGAGATCGATACCTTTCTCCGCCAACAGACAGGCGGCCTCGGTCCGGCCATTGAGCATTGCCGCCAACAGGGCATTTTCACCCTGGTTATTGACAGCATTGATATTGACGCCGTGATCCAGGAATAATTTTACGATTTCGGTTCTGCCCGACTGGCACGCCATAATCAAAGGCGTATTGCCCCACTGGTCGGGCTCGTTCAGATCGATACCCTGGTCGATAAAAAATTTCATTAACTCGATTTGATTATTCCATCCGGCCAGCAGGAAGGGGGTAACGCCTTCCTGAGTCTTGACATGAATATTGGCCCCATGTTCGACCAGGATACGGGCCGGCTCGACCCGCCCGGCGGCCGCGGCGGATAAAAGCGGAGTATAACCCGAGGTATTGGCTGCCTCGATATCGGCGCCATGTTCGAGAAGCAGCTTGACGATTTGCGGGCAGTTATAAAAGGCGGCGCCGTGCAGCGGACGGCTGTTGTTGTCCTTGGCGGCGTTGACATCTGCCCCCTTGGAAATCAGGTAGGCCGCCAGTTCGAGATGGTTGTTATAGGCGGCGCAATGAAGCGGCGTCATGCCGGTTTCATCGCGGGCATTGAGCAGTTCCGGGTCCATCGAGAGCATTTCAATCACCGAATCCAGTTTACCGGCGACGGCGGCTTCATGGATCCCGGCCGCAAAGCCGGACACTCCTATAACCAGAAGGAGTGTCATAAAGATGAAGGGTATTAAATTTTTCATCAGCCTTTCTCCCCTGAAAGAGCAAAAAAGTCCTATAATTGATAATTATTCAACAACTTAGTTATTAAACAGGATTGAAATTTATTATCGAAAAGCACGCCATTTTGTCCCTTGACTATCCCATTCAACCACCTGACTACCTGTATGGTTGACGAATCTCCGATATATTGCACGACTTTTTTTAATTCGTGTAAAAAATGCGGCCTGTCTATTAAGTGGGATTTATTGAAAATAAGGACGGTTGGTTCCGGTAAAGAGACGGATGAAGTGGAGGAATTGGTTAAGGGGAAATGGAAGATTAGAATTAATATGATTTAATCAAACCGGCTGGCATTTGAGATACTTGTCGTTTTCCTCGGAGATATGCCAGACGCCGGAGGCGATGATTTTATCTTTGGATTTGGCGCGGGGTTGGTGGCCGTCCTCGATAATCAGGAAGCCATCATTCTTGATAATACGATGCAATTCTTTTAGAAACTCACCTGGGTTTTTGACCATGTGGAACATATCGAGAGCATAGATCATATCGGCGACATGACTCTCTATCGGGCAGGAGTAGCCATTGATTACAACAGGTTCGACATTAGTAAGTCTCAGCTTTGTCATTTTCTTTTTGATAGTCGCGATAGCCAGTTCCTGGACATCGGCGGCATACACCTTACCACCGGTACCGACAAGTTGCGAAGCGCGCTCGATATATCTTCCGGGGCCGCAACCGTAATCGACAATGGTCATGCCATCCCTGATGCCGAAACTGTCGATCTTCTTCACGGGCGAATGGAACAGATCCATTATTTTGAAAACGAACGACATCGCCGCGAAGGAGACATTAGACATTCTATCGGGATTCTTACTTGACATAATATACCCGATGATTAATTACGAAAGGCAAGTAATATTGTTTCTATAACGATAAGAAAGAGAGTCGTTATTTCGCTTCCACCGGGCCGGAGATGGTTTCATAGCCGGCATCTTCCCAGGCGACAATGCCGCCGCGGACATTGTGGAGATTATTGTAGCCCATTTCCTTCAGGATATTAAAGGCAATCCGGCTGCGCCGTCCGGTACGACAGAAGAGAAATATCTCGCTGTTTTTATCTTTGGGCAGTCTATCGGCCATAATTTCGAGACTGTCAAAAGGAATCAAAACATCAGCGAATGACAGCCGTTTATTAAGGAATTCGCGGAAGGTTCTGACATCGACCAGATAAATGTCTTTGCCCGCTTCGACCACCTTATGAAGTTGATCCACCGTGATATAATTGCCGAGTTTATCACTGTTGGTATTGTTATGAGCGGTATGTCTTTCATTACCGCAAGATATAAAAAGAGCGGCCGCCACCAGGGCCAGGGCATATATGGAATAAATTCTGTTTTTCATATTCTTTCGTTTCGCATAGTATTAATAATGTTGTTGGTATAAGACAAGTTAACGCGGGAATTTGTTCCCGAATGGGAGGCCCTTATTAGGGGGCGGGTGGCAGTGTGTCAAAAAGTGTGTCATATCTTCCAAAAGGTCTTCGTATTATTTTTGTACATAAACCTCACAAGAGAGACCTGTGGGGCGAGAAAATTTCATATCCCGCCCCGCACTTTTAATTTAATCAAAAGCAGTCCGAAAATCAATCGCCTTCACCGGTTTGTTGCCAAGAATTTGTTCGATACGCTCCATCACAGCCGGGGTCAGTTTTTCGACGGCGTCGAGCGCTTTCATATTTTCGGTCACCTGCTGCGGTCGGGTGGCGCCGGTAATAACGGTGCTGACATGGCGGTTTTTGAGACACCAGGCGAGGGCCATCTGGGCCATTGAACAGCCTATTTTCCCGGCCAGGTCGGTCAGTTTGCGGACTTTTTCGATCTGGTCCCGGCCCTCATCGCTATTCAAGCGGTTCAGCAGCCATTCATATCCCTTTAGAGAGAATCTGGTGCTGTCGGGCATGCCATCATTGTATTTTCCGGTCAAAATGCCGCTGGCCAGAGGGCTCCAGATGGTTGTCCCGAGGCCGATTTCGGAATAAAGCGGGATATATTCTTTTTCGATTTTATCGCGGACGAACATATTGTATTGCGGCTGTTCCATGGCCGGGGCAATCAGATGTTCCAGACGAGCTATATCATAAGCCTGCCGAATCTCCAGGGCGCTCCATTCGGAGGTGCCCCAGTAGAAGGCTTTTCCCTGATTGATAAGATGCGTCATGGCGCGGACTGTTTCCTCGATCGGCGTGCGGATATCGGGGCGATGACAGAAAAGGAGATCAACATAGTCGAGTTGCAGCCGGGCGAGAGAGGCATCGGTACCCTCGATTATATGTTTTCTAGAAAGGCCCCTGTCATTGGGGCCCTTGCCTCCCCAGAAAATTTTCGTGGAAATAACCAGATCGGAGCGTTTCCAACCCGCTTTTTTCAGGACTTTGCCCATTATCGTTTCGGCCTCGCCGCCGGCATAGACTTCGGCATTGTCGAAGAAGTTGACGCCGGCGTCATAAGCCGTTTTCATAATTTCATAAGCTTCATCGACTTGAATCTGATTCTCAAAGGTGACCCAGGCGCCGAATGATAATGCCGAAACTTGCAGGCCGGATGAACCAAGATGGCGATATTCCATTTATCAACTCCTTTCTATATATTGACAATATAATACACTAAACTGAAAACAAGATAAGCGTAACAATAGGAAAAATCTATAAAGCGAATCCATTTATTTTCTATTGCTTACTCGGTCGTTAAAGTATATATATTTCACGATATCAGGGGGATTTATCAATCCTGTTTATTTGACAAGGAGGAAGTGTGTTTAAGATCAAGGCACGTCTAATTCCTGCAGTCTTTTTGATTTTATTTGTTTTCGCCGGCAATATGCATGCACAGGTCCCCATTACCGCCGTGCGTGCTCATTCGCTGGGTCCGGAGCAAATCGGCAATCTGACGCCGGTGATTGAACCTCCGGATAATCCTCAAACCGTTGATAAAATTTTACTCGGGAAAAAACTGTACTTTGACACCCGACTTTCGGCAGACAACTCGGTCAGTTGTGCAACCTGTCATGATCCCGCCATGGGATGGTCGGATGCCGGCCCGACCAGCAAAGGTATCAATAATCAACTTGGCGGCCGGAGAGCGCCGCCGGTCTCGAATTCAGCATACAATCTTCTTCAATTCTGGGATGGACGCTCGCCCAGTCTTGAGGATCAGGCCAAAGGACCGATTGCCAATCCTATCGAAATGGGGAATACCCATGTCGCGATGATACGAACCGTGAATGACATTCCGGGCTATGTCGAGGAATTCAAGCAGGTGTTCGGCTCATCACCAATTACCGTAGACCAGGTGGCGCAGGCCATCGCGGCCTTCGAGCGGACGGTTGTTACAACCGATTCCCCGTTTGACAGATATGTCCGCGGTGATCTTGAGGCTCTTACACCGCTTGAAAAGAAAGGGCTCGAAATTTTCAACGGCAAGGGGCATTGCACCGCCTGCCATTGGGGCGGACATTTCAGCGACGGACGATTTCACAATTTGGGGGTTGCCCACACGGATCCTTCGAACAAGGATGAAGGGCGCTTTAAGGTAACCAATAATCCGCTTGATATGGGCGCCTTTAAGACGCCGACGGTCAGGGATGCCGCTTTAAGAGCGCCTTTCATGCATGACGGATCGGAAAAAACGCTTGAAGATGTCGTTCGACTTTATGATCGAGGAGGCGGCCCTGATAAAGCCAATCTTGACCCGCTGATGGTTCCTCTTGACTTGTCTGAGAATGAAGTCCAGGCATTGGTGGCATTTATGAAAAGAGCAATGGTCAGTACCAATCCCGAAGTCTCCAATGTCAAACCGATTCCGGCATCGGAACTGCCGAAGTGAAGGGAGGAATAAGCGATGAAACGAATATGCATGATTGTGGCGATATTAATATGCCTGCTTTCGATTCTTCCCGATCAAGGCAACGCCATTCCGGCGTTTGCCCGGAAGTATGGTTTCAACTGCAATATGTGTCATGTTGCATTTACCAAACTTAATGATTTCGGCCAGCGTTTCAGAGATAACGGCTACCAGTTGCCGGGTCAGGAGGGACTCGAAAAAAATGTTTTCCAAACAGCCCTGCCCATCTCGATTCGCACCTCGACCGGCATGATGATATCTCATTCGGATAAGAACACCACAACCGGATTCAACATCAATGGTCTCGATTTGCTGGCTGCCGGGGTTTTGCACAAGAATATTTCTTTTCTAATTATATACACACCGCGTATCGATGAACCCGCGGCCGATTATACCGGTAATTCCGGCGGTACAAATGCAAGTCAATTGGGAACACTGGAATCGGCCAATATCGTTTTCAGCAATCTGGTCCAGGATAAACTGAATCTTCGAATCGGAAGATTCGAACCGGCTTATCATCCATTCAGTTCCAAACGCACTTTTTATATGAAGCAGCCCTATGAGGTATATGCATTCGGGACACCAAACAATAATTTTGTTTT